>NZ_JBOICG010000736.1:0-9991 GCF_050739995.1 Pseudomonas sp.
CAAGCCACTGGTTGCGGGCGTGGCCCGTGATCTGATCAACTTGGGCTTCGAAGTCGTGGCCACTGCCGGGACCGCCAAGCTGATCGAAGCTGCCGGCCTGAAAGTGCGTCGCGTGAACAAGGTGACGGAAGGCCGTCCGCACGTGGTCGACATGATCAAGAATGACGAAGTCACTCTGATCATCAACACCACCGAAGGTCGCCAGTCGATCGCGGACTCGTACTCTATTCGCCGTAACGCCTTGCAGCATAAGATCTACTGCACCACCACCATTGCTGCTGGCGAAGCCATCTGCGAAGCGCTCAAGTTCGGTCCGGAAAAGACCGTACGTCGCTTGCAGGATCTACACGCAGGATTGAAGGCATGACCAAATACCCAATGACCGTCCAGGGCTTCAAGGCCCTGGAAGAGGAGCACGCCCATCTGACCAAGGTCGTCCGCCCGAAGCTGAGCCAGGACATCGGCACGGCCCGCGAGCTGGGTGACTTGAAGGAGAACGCCGAATACCACGCTGCTCGCGAGCAGCAGGGTATGGTCGAGGCGCGTATTCGTGATATCGAAGGCCGCCTGCAGAACTCGGTGGTCATCGATGTGACGACTATTCCGAAGACCGGCAAGGTGATTTTCGGCACTACCGTGGAAATCGCCAACGTCGAGACTGATGAAAGCGTGGTTTACCACATTGTGGGCGAAGACGAAGCTGACTTTAAGCTCGGTAAGATCTCCGTCGGTTCGCCGCTGGCCCGCGCCTTGATTGCCAAGGAAGAGGGTGATGTGGTGACCGTCAAAACGCCTGGCGGCGTGACCGAGTACGAGATTGTTGAAGTTCGTCACGTCTGAAAGGTGGCGCCCGCTTCGTGCGGGCGCCATGCTTTGGCAGCTTGCCCAGATGCTGTGGGTGGGCGGCCTGTGGTTGTTTCATATTGGCGTGTTGCCGGTGCTGGGCCTGATTGGCCTGGCGCCGTTGCTGATCGATGAGATCGATGGATTACTGAGTGCGCTGCTGGTAGGTTTTGCGGCGGCGTGCGTAACGCTCCAGGTGCTGGTGCTGATCAAGACCGAAGGCTTGGGGAGTTTGTGGCAGGATATTCGCGGCCAACTGCTGTTGATGGCGCTGTATGCATGCGCAATGTTTTGCGTGGTGCATGTGTGGCTGCCGGAAGCGTTGCGCTGGCAGCTATTTAGCTATCTTGTGCTAGGGTTTTCCGGCTTGGTGCTGGTTATGCAACCGGCGCCTGGATGGAGTGGCGGGGCGCGCGAAGCACGCCCGTGACCCTTGTTACTTGAAGCGGTGTACGTTCGACAGTTGCTTGTTGACGCTGAAGTTCTTGCGATACAGCAGCGCCATCTTGCCGATGACCTGAACCAGGTCCGCTTTGCCAACCTTGCACAGTTCTGCAATGGCAGCCAGGCGTGCTTCGCGATCAAGGATGTTGACCTTGATTTTGATCAGTTCGTGATCGTTCAGTGCGCGTTCGAATTCGGCTAACACACCTTCAGTCAAACCGTTGTCTGCCACAATCAGAACTGGTTTCAGATGGTGGCCAATGGATTTGTACTGTTTCTTCTGCTCTTGAGTGAGCGGCATAATCTGACCCCTGCGTCTGATCTTGTAAAAAGCGGCGGCCAGTTTACCCGAGGGAGTCCGGGACCGCCCAGTTAATCACGACCCGTTTTATTTTCGAGGTGGCCCGTGGCCCGTTCCAAAACTAGCCTTAAGTGGCTGCAAGAGCATTTCAACGATCCTTACGTCAAAAAGGCACAGAAGGACGGCTACCGTTCCCGGGCCAGCTACAAACTGCTGGAACTCCAGGACAAGGACAAATTGTTCCGTCCCGGCATGAGCGTGATCGACCTTGGCGCCGCCCCGGGTGGCTGGTCCCAGGTGGCCAGTCGTCTGATTGGCGGGCAAGGTCGGCTGATTGCGTCTGACATTCTTGAGATGGACAGCATTCCGGACGTGACCTTCGTCCATGGCGACTTTACCCAGGACGCCGTACTGGCCGAGATCCTGGAGGCCGTAGGAAATTCGCAGGTAGACCTTGTGATTTCCGACATGGCCCCCAATATGAGTGGATTACCGGCTGTTGATATGCCGCGAGCCATGTTCCTGTGCGAGTTGGCACTGGATCTGGCGGGTCGGGTATTGCGTCCGGGTGGTGACTTCCTGGTCAAGGTCTTCCAGGGTGAAGGTTTCGACGAGTACCACAAGAACATCCGCAAGCTGTTCGATAAGGTGCAGATGCGTAAACCGGACTCTTCTCGAGACCGTTCGCGTGAACAGTATCTGTTGGCACGGGGGTTCCGTGGCATCGAAGGCGCCGCCAGTGATGAGCGTCTTTGAAGGTTTTGACCGAGTCGATAGGTTTTTTTATATCGCTTTCGTCACGAAGCTTTACGAATATTGTGTAGTCAAAGTTTCACAAAGGGTTACAGACGGCGCCTGCCAGAGTTGTAGGTAATGTAGTAAGTTAGGCCGGTGAATATCATGCGAAGCGCGCGCCAGTAGCGGAGCTTGCTTCAGAGGGTAGTTAATTGAACGATATGGCAAAGAATCTGATCCTGTGGTTGATCATCGCGGCTGTCCTGGTGACGGTGATGAACAACTTCTCCAGCCCTAACGAGCCGCAGACCCTCAACTATTCCGACTTCATCCAGCAAGTTAAGGATGGCAAGGTCGAGCGCGTAGCGGTTGATGGCTACGTGATTACCGGTAAACGCAACGATGGCGACAGCTTCAAGACCATTCGTCCGGCCATCCAGGACAACGGTCTGATCGGCGACCTGGTGGATAACCACGTCGTTGTCGAAGGCAAGCAGCCTGAGCAGCAGAGCATCTGGACCCAATTGCTGGTCGCCAGCTTCCCGATCCTGGTGATCATCGCCGTGTTCATGTTCTTCATGCGCCAGATGCAAGGTGGTGCGGGAGGCAAGGGCGGGCCGATGAGCTTTGGCAAGAGCAAGGCGCGCCTGCTTTCCGAAGATCAGGTGAAAACCACCCTGACTGACGTTGCCGGTTGCGACGAAGCCAAGGAAGAAGTGGGCGAGTTGGTCGAGTTCCTGCGCGATCCGGGCAAGTTCCAGCGCCTGGGTGGCCGTATTCCTCGCGGCGTCCTGATGGTAGGTCCTCCGGGTACGGGTAAAACCTTGCTGGCCAAGGCGATTGCCGGCGAAGCCAAGGTCCCATTCTTCACCATTTCCGGTTCTGATTTCGTCGAGATGTTTGTTGGTGTGGGTGCCAGCCGTGTTCGCGATATGTTCGAGCAGGCCAAGAAGCACGCGCCATGCATCATCTTTATCGATGAAATCGACGCCGTTGGTCGCCATCGTGGTGCCGGCATGGGCGGCGGTCATGATGAGCGTGAGCAGACCCTTAACCAGTTGCTGGTTGAGATGGACGGCTTTGAAATGAATGACGGCATCATCGTGATTGCCGCCACCAACCGTCCGGACGTATTGGACCCAGCGTTGCTGCGTCCGGGTCGTTTCGACCGTCAGGTCGTGGTTGGCTTGCCAGATATCCGTGGCCGCGAGCAGATTCTGAAAGTGCACATGCGCAAAGTGCCGATGGGTGACGACGTGGCTCCGGCCGTGATTGCCCGTGGTACTCCAGGCTTCTCCGGTGCCGACTTGGCCAACCTGGTCAACGAGGCCTCGCTGTTCGCTGCCCGTACCGGCAAGCGCATCGTCGAAATGAAAGAATTCGAACTGGCGAAAGACAAGATCATGATGGGTGCCGAGCGCAAATCCATGGTCATGTCCGAGAAAGAGAAGCAGAACACTGCTTATCACGAAGCCGGTCACGCTATTGTTGGTCGCGTTGTGCCTGAGCACGACCCGGTCTACAAGGTGTCGATCATTCCTCGTGGTCGGGCGCTGGGTGTCACCATGTTCCTGCCCGAAGAGGACCGTTACAGCCTCTCCAAGCGCGCACTGATCAGCCAGATCTGCTCTCTGTACGGCGGTCGGATTGCTGAAGAGATGACCTTGGGCTTCGACGGCGTGACTACCGGTGCTTCCAATGACATCATGCGTGCCAGTCAGATTGCGCGGAACATGGTGACCAAGTGGGGCTTGTCGGAAAAACTGGGCCCATTGATGTACGCCGAGGAAGAGGGCGAAGTCTTCTTGGGTCGTGGCGGTGGTGGTCAAAACGCCAGCTTCTCCGGTGAGACAGCCAAGCTGATTGACTCCGAAGTGCGCAGCATCATTGACCAGTGCTATGGCACGGCCAAGCAGATCCTGACTGACAACCGCGACAAGCTGGATGCCATGGCTGATGCCTTGATGAAGTACGAGACCATTGATGCCGATCAGATTGACGACATCATGGCGGGTCGCGCACCCCGTGAGCCTCGTGATTGGGAGGGCGGTTCAGGCACTTCTGGCACCCCGCCAGTGGTTCAGAACGAGCGTCCTAAAACCCCGATCGGTGGCCCGGCAGCTGACCACTAAGGTTTGAAATGACTTCTGTGTTGTCCTCCACCCGGTTGCCTTGCGGCAATCGGGTTCTTGATTTGGCCCATACGCATGTCATGGGCATTCTCAATGTAACCCCCGATTCCTTTTCCGATGGCGGCCGTTTCAGCCAGCTTGATGCAGCATTGCGTCATGCCGAGGCGATGGTGGCGGCTGGCGCGACCTTGATTGATGTCGGTGGTGAATCGACTCGGCCTGGTGCCCGCGTGGTTTCTCCCTTGGAGGAGTTAGAGCGGGTGGCGCCGATAGTCGAGCGCATTGCGCGCGAGCTGGATGTGATCATCTCGGTTGATACCTCAACGCCAGCCGTGATGCGCGAAACTGCGCGCTTGGGGGCGGGGTTGATCAACGATGTGCGTTCCCTTCAGCGCGACGGTGCGCTTGATGCCGCTGCTGCTACCGGTTTGCCGGTGTGCTTGATGCATATGCTGGGGGAGCCCGGCAATATGCAGGACAGTCCTCACTATGACGATCTTGTTGGTGAGGTGAGCGGTTTTCTCGCCGAGCGGGTTGCTCAATGCGCTGTCGCGGGGATTGCTGCGGAAAAGATTATCCTCGATCCCGGCTTCGGCTTCGCCAAGACCCTGCAACACAACCTAAGCCTGTTCAAGCATATGGAGTCCCTGCATGCCCTTGGTCGGCCTCTTCTGGTCGGCGTTTCGCGCAAGAGCATGATAGGACTGGCCCTGAATCGTCCGGTAGGTGAGCGGCTGTACGGTGGTCTTGCGCTGGCGGCACTTGCAGTGAGCAAAGGCGCGCGTATCTTGCGTGTGCACGATGTCGCCGAGACCGTGGATGTGGTGCGTATGATTGCCGCTGTAGAATCAGCCGAATAAGAATGATGGAGCACTTATGACTAAAAAATACTTTGGCACCGACGGTATCCGTGGTCGGGTCGGCGAATTTCCGATTACTCCTGATTTCATGCTCAAGCTGGGCTGGGCGGCTGGTATGGCGTTCCGCAGCATGGGCGCGTGCCGCATCCTGGTGGGCAAGGACACTCGGATTTCGGGTTACATGTTTGAGTCCGCGCTGGAGGCCGGTTTGTCTGCCGCAGGTGCTGATGTAATGCTGCTGGGCCCTATGCCGACGCCGGCGATCGCTTACCTGACGCGTACCTTCCACGCTGAAGCCGGTATTGTGATCAGTGCTTCGCACAATCCTCATGATGACAATGGCATCAAGTTTTTCTCGGGGCAGGGTACCAAGCTGCCTGACGAGATCGAACTGATGATTGAAGAGTTGCTGGATGCGCCAATGACAGTGGTCGAGTCTGGCAAGCTGGGTAAAGTGTCGCGTATCAATGACGCTTCTGGCCGTTATATCGAATTTTGCAAAAGCAGTGTGCCTACCAGTACCAATTTCGCCGGGCTCAAGATCGTTGTGGACTGTGCTCATGGGGCCACCTACAAGGTCGCGCCTAGCGTCTTCAAGGAGCTGGGAGCTGATGTGACAGTGCTGTCGGCCCAGCCCAACGGTCTGAACATCAATGAAAATTGTGGCTCCACCCATATGGGGCAGCTGCAGGCCGCGGTCCTTGCGGAGCATGCTGATCTTGGGATCGCTTTTGATGGTGATGGCGACCGAGTTCTAATGGTGGATCACACTGGTGCAGTGGTCGATGGCGATGACCTGTTGTTCATCATCGCTCGCGACCTGCATGAGCGTAATAAGCTGCAAGGTGGTGTTGTCGGCACGCTGATGAGCAACCTGGGCCTTGAATTGGCCTTGGCTGAGCTGGGGATTCCGTTTGTACGTGCCAATGTGGGTGATCGTTATGTCATCGCTGAGCTGTTGGAGCGCAATTGGCAGGTAGGTGGCGAGAACTCCGGGCATGTGGTCTGCTTCCAGCACACGACGACGGGAGATGCGATTATCGCGGCTTTGCAGGTTCTCCTGTCCCTGCGTCGTCGTGATGAGAGCCTGGCTCAGGCGCGTCAGGCCCTGCGCAAGTGCCCTCAGGTTCTGCTCAATGTGCGCTTTGCTGGTGGCGACAATCCAATCGAGCACCCTGCTGTCAAAGAGGCCTGCGAGCGTGTGACGCTGGCAATGGCGGGGCGTGGGCGGGTGTTGCTGCGTAAGTCCGGTACAGAGCCTTTGGTGCGTGTCATGGTCGAAGGTGAAGACGAAGTACAGGTTCGCGGCCATGCTGAAGACCTGGCAAAACTGGTAACTGAAATTTGCGCCTGAATTCGGCTTGCCAGTAAGGGTGTGGTTGGGTAACATCTGCGCCCACTTTGACCGACGGGGTACAGCATGCGTCGCACTATGGTAGCTGGTAACTGGAAGATGCACGGTACCCGCGCCAGTGTCGCTGAGCTGATCAATGGCCTTCGTCACTTGGCCTTGCCAAGCGGTGTTGATGTCGCGGTTTTCCCGCCTTGCTTGCATATCAACCAAGTGGTTGATGGCTTGAAAGGTAAGTCGATCCAGGTTGGCGCACAGAACTCCGCAGTCGAGCCGATGCAGGGTGCGTTGACCGGTGAGATTTCGCCGAGTCAGCTGGTTGATGCAGGCTGTTCCTATGTGCTCGTCGGGCACTCCGAGCGTCGTCAGATGATGGGCGAGCGTGATGGGACACTCAATCGCAAGTTCGCGGCGGCACAGGCTTGTGGCTTGATTCCGGTGCTGTGCATAGGGGAGACCCTTGAGCAGCGTGAGTCGGGCAAGACCATTGAAGTTGTCTCGCGTCAGCTGGGCAGCATCATAGAAGAGCTGGGTGTTGGTGCGTTTGCAAAGGCAGTAATTGCTTACGAGCCGGTCTGGGCCATTGGTACTGGGCTGACTGCTACACCGCAACAGGCGCAGGATGTGCATGCAGCCATTCGCGCGCAGTTGGCGGCAGAGAATTCTGAAGTCGCACAAGGTGTGCGTCTTCTATACGGCGGCAGCGTGAAGGCGGCCAATGCGGTCGAACTGTTCGGCATGCCGGATATCGATGGGGGGCTCATTGGTGGAGCCTCCCTGAATGCAGATGAGGTCGGTGCGATCTGTCGCGCCGCGGGAAACTGAAAAAATGCTGGAAACAGTCGTAGTCGTTTTTCATCTGTTGGCTGCCCTGGGCGTTGTTGCCCTGGTTTTGTTGCAACAGGGTAAAGGTGCGGATGCTGGTGCGTCTTTCGGTGCAGGTGCTTCAAATACTGTGTTCGGAAGCCAAGGTTCCTCTACCTTTCTTAGTAAGTTTACTGCTATACTTGCCGCAGGTTTCTTCATAACCAGCTTAGGGTTAGGTTACTTTGCTAAAGAGAAAGCTCATGTGCTGACTCAAGTAGGTTTGCCAAACCCAGCAGTGTTGGAAGTACCAAAAGCAAAACCGGCTTCTGATGATGTCCCGGTGCTTCAAGAGCAAAAGTCGGCTACTCCAGCGACTGACGTACCTCCAGCTCAAGAGCAGAAGTAAGAAGAGTTGTAATCGCTGTATTGCCGAGGTGGTGGAATTGGTAGACACGCAACCTTGAGGTGGTTGTGCCCATAGGGTGTAGGGGTTCGAGTCCCCTTCTCGGTACCAATTATCAGGAGAGCCCGCTGTTGCGGGCTTTCTTGTAGGTGGAAGGTTACATTGACCCTGTAAGGGATCGGTCGTATACTTCCGCCCCAGCTTTGTCGCGGGGTGGAGCAGTCTGGTAGCTCGTCGGGCTCATAACCCGAAGGTCGTCGGTTCAAATCCGGCCCCCGCAACCAGTTTTAGCGGAGCCCCTTTTAAGGGGCTTTTTGTTAGCTGGACACTTTCAACGCCGCTGTTCGACGGCGTTTCAAGGATGGGCGTTTCGCCCATTTTTTTATTTTGCACAGCATGCACATACATGCACGAGGGGGTTCAGGTGTCGAGCAAGCTAGAAGAGTTGCAGGCCTTGTTGGCCCCGGTGGTCGTGGCCCTAGGCTATGAATGCTGGGGTATTGAGTTTTCGGCTCAAGGTCGCCACTCAATGTTGCGCGTTTATATCGATAAAGAGGGCGGCGTGCTGGTGGACGATTGTGCCATTGTCAGCCGTCAGATCAGCGGTGTCCTGGATGTTGAAGATCCGATTTCCGTTGAATACACCCTTGAAGTTTCCTCGCCAGGCATGGAACGCCCACTGTTCACTATCGAGCAGTTTGCTAAATATGCCGGTGAACAAGTGAAGATCAAGCTGCGCTCCCCGTTTGAAGGGCGACGCAACTTTCAGGGCCTTCTGCGCGGTGTAGAAGAACAGGATGTCGTGGTGCAGGTAGAAGACCATGAATTCCTGTTGCCGATCGATATGATCGACAAGGCCAACATTATTCCCAGTTTTGACTGAGACGCGGATCCCGCGGATCCAATGGCTTGCGAAAGGCGAGGCGTACGATGAGCAAAGAAGTACTGCTGGTTGTTGAGTCGGTATCCAACGAAAAGGGTGTACCGGCAAGCGTGATTTTTGAAGCGTTGGAGCTGGCCCTGGCCACTGCTACCAAAAAGCGTTTTGAAGACGAAGTTGATCTGCGTGTGGAAATCAATCGCCACACCGGTGCCTATGAGACTTTCCGTCGCTGGACGGTCGTCGAAGAGGACGATCTTGATGATCCGGCTATCGAGACCTGGCCAAGCAAGGTTGCTGAAACGCACCCTGGCGCCAAGGTCGGTGATGTCGTCGAAGAAAAGATCGAGTCGATCGAGTTCGGCCGTATTGCTGCACAGACCGCCAAACAGGTCATCGTGCAAAAGGTTCGCGAAGCCGAGCGCGCTCAAGTCGTTGACGCCTATCGCGAGCGCCTGGGGGAGATCATCTCCGGCACCGTGAAAAAAGTGACCCGTGACAACGTGATCGTCGACCTGGGCAACAACGCTGAAGCGTTGCTGGCCCGCGAAGACATCATCTCTCGCGAAACCTTCCGTGTTGGCGTGCGTCTGCGTGCGCTGCTCAAGGAAATCCGCACCGAAAACCGTGGCCCTCAGCTGATCCTGTCGCGCACTGCGCCGGAAATGCTGATCGAGCTGTTCCGTATCGAAGTGCCGGAAATTGCCGAAGGCCTGATCGAAGTCATGGCTGCGTCCCGCGACCCGGGTTCGCGCGCCAAGATCGCGGTCCGCTCCAAGGACAAACGCATCGACCCGCAAGGCGCTTGCATTGGTATGCGCGGTTCGCGCGTCCAGGCAGTGTCGGGCGAATTGGGCGGTGAGCGTGTGGACATCGTCCTGTGGGACGATAACCCGGCGCAGTTTGTGATCAACGCAATGTCGCCTGCTGAAGTGGCGGCAATTATCGTTGACGAGGATGCCCATGCAATGGACATCGCCGTTGGCGCAGACAATCTGGCTCAGGCCATTGGTCGTGGTGGTCAGAACGTGCGTCTGGCCAGCCAATTGACCGGCTGGACCCTGAATGTGATGACCGAATCGGACATCCAGGCTAAGCAGCAAGCTGAAACCGGTGACATCCTGCGCAACTTCATCGAAGAGTTGGAAGTCGATGAAGAACTGGCTCAGGTGCTGGTAGATGAAGGCTTCACCAGCCTGGAAGAGATTGCCTACGTACCGTTGGAAGAAATGCTC
>NZ_JBOICG010000737.1:0-11309 GCF_050739995.1 Pseudomonas sp.
CGATGTGGGAGCTGTCGAGCCTTAGCGAGGCTGCGATGCAGGCGCTGCGGTGTAACAGGTGGACCGAGGTGATCTTATCGCAGCCTCGCTAGGGCTCGACAGCTCCCACAGTTATTTGTGGGGCCCGTCAGCCCTTCAATTCTTTGAGGTGCTTGTAGACTGTCGCCCGACCCATGCCCAGCACATTGGCCACATAGTTCGAGGCGCTCTTGCCTTTGAACGCGCCTTCGGCGTGCAGGGCCAGCACCAGTTCGCGTTTGTGGTCACGGGTCAGCAGGTTCAGGCTCAGTTGGCGCTCGCGCATCCAGGCGTGCAGGAACGTGTTGATGCGTTCCTGCCAGTCATCGCGAAACAGCGAGTCTGGCTGGGGGATCAGCTTGCTCGGCGACAGGAACAGGTCCAGCGCTGCCTTGGCGTTTTCGAACAGTGAAATATTCAGGTTGATGCACAGTACCGCGAGGCGACGGCCTTTATGGTCGTGTAGCACAGTGCTCAGGCTGCGAATCTTCTGGCCGTCCCAATTGAGCTTTTCGTAGGGGCCGATATTCACGTCGCTGACGTCATCGCTGAGCATGTCTTCCAGCGATGAGTCGTCGCCGATGGCGCGCTTCGACAGGTTGTTGGCGATGTAGTCGACGGTCTGCGTGCGCAAGTCATGCAGCACCACTTCCGCGTGGGGAAAGAACAGCGTGGCGATTGCGTCGGCAATCGCACGGAAGTTCTGCATGACCTTGTCGTGTTCAGCGGTGTTCATCAATGGGGCTCCAGGCGGACGGGGGAGAGCATACCAGCGTCCAAGCCGAATCGCGTCAGCGTCTCGGGCAGTGGCGCGCCGCGTACCAGGGCGGCGCTGGCCTGGCCCATGGCGGGCGAGGTCTGGATACCATAGCCGCCTTGCGCCGCTACCCAGAACAGCCCGGGCACCTGGGCATCAAAGCCCGACAGCAAATCACCATCGTGTACAAAACTGCGCAGGCCGGCCCAGGTTCGGGTCGGGCGGCGGATGCTCAGGGTGGTGGCTTCTTCGATCTGGTAGATCCCCATGGCGATGTCCAATTCTTCCGGTTGCACATCCTGGGGTTCCACCGGGTCGGCGTTGGCCGGTGAGCCAAGGAACATGCCGGCATCGGGCTTGATGTAGAACGCTTCGTCCAGGGCCACCAGCATCGGCCAGGTATGGCTGTCGACGCCCTCGGGCCCGGCGAAGATAAACGCCGAACGGCGCTTGGGTTGCAGGCCGATGGACGCAGCGCCCGCCAGCCCGCCGATATGATCGGCCCAGGCCCCGGCAGCGTTGATGATAATCGGCGCGGTGAAGGTCGCGCCCTCGGTGCGCACCTGCCACAGGCCATCGGCATCGCGGCTCAGGCCCAATACGTGGCTGTCGGTACGGACTTCGCCCTGGTTGCGACGGATGCCACGCAAATAGCCTTGGTGCAGGGCGTCGGTATCGATGTCGCTGGCGGTCGGGTCGTAGATGGCACCGTGGACTTTGTCACGGCGCAGGATGGGCAAGCGCGCGCAGGCCTCGTCGGCACTCAGCTGTTCGATTTGCGGCACCGTGGCTTTGGCGCTGAGGTATTGGGCGTTCAGTTCGGCAGGGTCGTTGTTGAAGTCGACGGTCAGTTCGCCCCGTGGCGTGAGCAACGGGTGCTCGCAGAAACCCGCTGGCGGGTTGTCGAAGAATTCACGGCTGGCCAGGGTCAGCGCACGGACCTGCGACGTGCCATAGGCTGCGGTATAGAGCGCCGCCGAACGCCCGGTGGAGTGATAGCCCGGGTGGCTTTCCCGCTCCAGCACCAGCACTTTGCCGTGCTGCGACAGCCAGAAACCCGTGGACGCACCGGCAATGCCGCCGCCGATGATGATGAAGTCTGCATGGCTCATGAACATCTCCTTGAAAGGGATTCAGCGCTGGATCTGGTAAAGCGCGTTGGCCAGTGCCACGTCTTCCAGGCCCAGCCCGACGGAGCGGAAAAATACGTGGCGGTCGTAGTCCGGGCGCTGTGCCATGTCACTGAGCAACTCGGGCAGGTCGCCCACCACGGCGCGTTTATCCCAACCGTGCTGCTCGGCGGCCATCAGCATTTCGCCGGCCGCGTTCGGCGTGGTCTGACGATAGTCGCAGAACACGTGCATGGCGTTGAGGCAATGGGGCGGTACTTCGTGAGCACGGGGGGCGTTGGTGCTGATGGAGGTAATCAGCGCCGGTTTGTCCAGGCGTGACGGGTCGATCACCGGGCCGGCCGACGAGGTGCACAGCATGATGACGTCAGCGTCTTGCAGGGCCGCCTCGCAGGATTGGGCGATAACCAGGCGCGGGTCCAGCGCCTTGAGTTGGGCGTGGGTTTCAACGCCGGCATTGCCAAGGCTTGGCGAATACAGGCGGATGGTCTGCCAGTCCCGCAGGTTCTGCACGTAGCGCAGGTGTGCCTGGGCGACCTTGCCGCTGCCGATGATCGCCAGGCGCCGCGCGGCGGCAGGTGCCAGGGCATCCACCGCCAATGCCGTCGTGGCGGCGGTGCGGGCGGTGGTCAGTTCAGCCGCATCGCACAGCAACAGTGGCTGGCCGGTGTGCATCGACATCAGCAGGGTCCAGGCCGTCACCAAGGGCCCTTGTTCGCGCACGATGTATGGCGAAGTCTTGACGCCGTACACCTCGTCAGCGGCCAGTACGCCCAAGTAGTTGATGAAGTCACCCGCTCCGTGCGGGAACTCCACCAGCTGTTGCGCAGGCTGCACCGCTTGCCCGGCAGCCAGGTCGCGGAACAGCTTGTGCAGGATGTGAGGCACATCGATGTGCGCGAGCAATTCACGGGCCTGGGCCTGATTGATCACTTGAGGCGTGCTGGACATGGCTATCTCCGCATATAAACTAATTTGTCCATTATGGACTTTTAGTTCTATCGAGCAATATCCGCACGAAAAAAAGCTACGGGCGTGTGTTACCTCACCAACCACACCGTGACACACAACCCACGCTGCTCTACCTCATCGGTAAACCCCAACTGCACCCGTGCGCCGGTGCGTTCGGCAATCGCCTTGACGATCGACAAACCCAGCCCGGAGCCCGCCTCGTCGGTGCCCAGGCTGCGATAGAACGGGTCGAACACCCGCGCCTGTTCCTCCAGGCTGATACCCGGCCCCGAATCCTTGATTTGCAACTGGACCGCGTCAGGCATCGCCACCACCGACAGGTCGATTCGACCGCCCGGCGGGGTATAGCGGATGGCGTTATCCACCAGGTTCTTCACCAGGGTGAACAGGTCCATCGAGTTGAACAGCACTGGCACATCCACGGCACTGTCGACACCGATGTCGATCTGCTTGGCGTCGGCCAATGGCAGCAGGTCCTCCAACACTTGCCGATACACGGCATGCACTGATAGTTGGGTGGGTGCCCGATCCGCCGCCGATTGCGCCGCCGCCAAACTCAGCAGTTGGTCGATCAGCTTGCGACCACGCTCGATGCCCCGGGACAGCGGCAGGAAACGTTCGCGGGTCATTGGCGACATGTCGGTGGCGGCCAGTCGGTCGGCTTGCAGTGACAGGGCCGTCATGGGCGAGCGCAGTTCATGGGCGGCATCGGCCACAAAGCGCCGTTGGCTGTCCATGGACTGTGCGACGCGGGCCAGCAAACGGTTGATCGCCACCACGAACGGGCGCACTTCGGTGGGTAGATGCTGTTCATCAATCGGGTGCAGTTCCTGCTCGGCCCGCTGGTCGATCTCGGCTGCCAACGTACCAATCGGGCGGAACAGCTTGCGCACCAGGTCGCCCACCACCAGCAACAGCACCGGGAACAGAATCAGGAACGGCAGCAAACTGCGCCACGCGCTCTCGCGGGCGTCCTTGTCGCGGGCATCCTGTTCCTGGGCCACGGCAATGCGCTGGCCCTTGGACGTGGTGTGCACCAGCACCCGGAAGGCTTCGCCGGCCACTTCCACCGTGGACAAACCATCGGCGAGCGTGGTGGGAAAGGGCAGGGGCAACACCTCATCGGTGGTGCCGGTTGCATGCTGGCTGTCGCCCAGGTACTGGATGATCACCCGGGACTCCTCGTCATCACCCTCGATGGCCGGGCCTTGCGGGTAGTTCAAACTCATCTGCTGGCGGTCGAACAACATGGCGACCTGGCGCAGGGTGTCGTCCTGTTGTTCGTGGGTTTCTTCAAAGGCGGAGACGAAGGCAAACACACTGGCCACCAGCGCCACCAACAAAATTGCCAGGGACAAGGTCACCGACAGCCGCAGTTGTACCGATTCACTCAAACGCTTTTTGAAACCATCCATCCCATGCCCCTGACGTTCTTGATCACATGAGTGCCCAACTTGCGCCGCAAGGCGTGAATCAAGAACTCGATGGCGTTGCTTTCCACCTCATTGCCCCAGCCATACAGGCGGTCTTCCAATTCGCTGCGCGACAGGATCGCCCCCGGGCGGATCAACAAGGCTTGCAGCAACGCGAACTCGCGGCTGGAGAGTGCCACGCCAGGCTGTTCTTCGGTGCTGGCTTCTTTGGAGAGCAGGTCCAGCGAGACCACGCCGTTGCTCAGCGAGGAAGAGGCGCTGCCCCCTTTACGGCGCAGCACGGCGCGCATGCGAGCCAGCAGTTCGGGCATGTCGAAAGGCTTGAGCAGATAGTCGTCGGCGCCGCCGTCAAGCCCGCGCAGGCGGTCATCGAGGCTGTCGCGGGCGGTGATGATCAGCAGCGGCACCGGGTTGTTGCGCCCGCGAATGGTCTCCAGCACTTGCAGGCCGTCCTTGCCGGGCAGGCCGAGGTCCAGCAGCACCAGGTCGTAGGGATGGGTGTCGAGGGCGGCCAGCGCCGTGAGGCCATTCTTGACCCAGTCGGCGGCGTAGCTCGCATCGCTGAGCGCGCGCTGGATGGCATCGCCAATCATGGGGTCGTCCTCGACCAGCAGTATCCGCATGTCTCTCTCCACACAAAAAAACGCGGCGAAAAGATCGCCGCGTGTGTATTGAAGCACCTGTGCCGGCCAACGTCAGCCTTTCATCAAATCGAAGGTCTTGAGCAGGTCATCCATCGAGGACGTGCAATCGGCCTGGTTCGGGTTGCCGTCACGCAAGGACGAGAGGGCGCGGTCGATGGCTTTGTCCAACACATGCCAGTCGTTCGCGGCCCGTGGCTTGATGCCGGCTTCGGCGGCGTCCCAGCTGGTTTCCAGGTCTTTGATACGGGCCTTGGCGCCGGCCAGGTCGTTCTTGGCGACCAGCGCGGAAACGTCCACCGCGATGCTGCGGAATTCGGCCAGGTCACCCAGCTTCGACGCATGGGCCTGGCTGCTGGTCGGGCTGGCGTTGGTGGCGTCCTTGGGCTTGTCGGCCGGTTTCGAACAGCCGGTGGCAATGGTCAGCATGAAGATGGCCGAGGCAATGGCGGCACGGCGAATCAGGTTTTGAGCGATGCGCATGAGGATTTCCTTGGTGTCAGTGATTATTGAGTGATGGCTTTGCGGTTGCCGACGCTGATTTGCGCGACGGCCACCAGCAGCACGATGACGCAGAGGAACAGCGCGCTGGTCCAGCTAGCGCCCATGCCCAGGCCGCCGTAGGTCTTGGCTTGGGTGAGCAGGTCGCCTAGCGAGGCGCCGAACGGTCGGGTGAGGATGTAGGCGATCCAGAAGGTCAGCACGCTGTTGACGCCCAGGCGCCAGGCCACCAAGGCCATTGCGATCAAACCGGCGAAGATCACCGCGCCGAGGGTGAAGCCCAGGCCCAGCGCTTCGGTGGCCAGGTCACCGGCGGCGGTGCCCAGGGCAAAGGTGCACAGCACCGTGGTCCAGTAGAACCACTCGCGCCGTGGGGTCACGATGTCGCGGATCGACAGGCTGCGTTCCGTGCGGAACCAAACTATGAAATTGAGTGCAAGCAGCACAGAGAAAATCGCCGTGCTGGCGTACAGGCTCACGTCGAGTTTGTCGGTGAGGATATCGGTGATCTGGGTGCCGACGATGCTCACCAGCACCACGGTCAGCCAGTAGATCCACGGCGTGTAGGCCTTGGTGCGCATTTGGCAGAACAACGCCACCGCCAGCAGCGCGGCCATGCCGATGCTGGTCCAGCCGGCGCCGAAACCGGCATTGACGGCGAGGTAGTCCGCGCCGGTTTCGCCCACGGTGGTGGACAAGATCTTGATCACCCAGAATGACAGCGTCACCTCGGGTACTTTGTTCAGCCAGCGGGCTGCTGTGGCATTCATGGGGTGGTTCTCCTTGACTGCGCGGTGGTTGGCGCAGGGGAGAAGGTAAGCCCCGAAACTTAGCTGAGACTGAGGGCGACGTCTTTTTTCAGAATATGCGCCAGGCCAACCGTGGTGAGGTGCACCACGCTGCCGGTGGGCGGCGCCTGCAAGCCCGAACTGCGCACCAGGATCGCCTGGCCCGGCTCGCCCTCATGGGCTTGCAGCACCACCGTCAGCGTGCAGGTATTGCCGCCGAATTCGCGTTCGGTCACCACCCCACGGCAACCATCACCCTCGGTGACGCTCAGTTGCAGTTGCTCCGGGCGCAGCATGATTCGCGTGGCGTCGTGGTGGCGCTGGCTGTCGACGGGCACGCGCCCCAGGCCGCAGTGGGCCCAACCGGCCTCGACCCGGGCGGGCAGCACCACGGCTTCACCGAGAAACAACGCGGTTTGCTCATCGATCGGGTATTGATACAGGTCCATCGGGTGGCCCGACTGCACCAGCCGACCCTGGCGCATCACCGCCAACTGATCGGCGAACGACAGCGCCTCACTTTGATCGTGGGTCACCAGAATGGTGGTGATGCCCGCGTCGCTGAGCAGCCGCGCGACCATCTTGCGCATGGCCGAGCGCAAGCCGGTATCCAGTGCGGAGAACGGTTCATCCAGCAGCATCAGGCGTGGCTGTTGCGCCAATGCGCGGGCCAACGCCACCCGTTGTTGCTGGCCGCCAGACAACTCATGGGGCCAGCGCCGGGCCATGTTGGCGTCCAGGGCCACGCTGTCCATCAGCTCGGCTATACGGTTGTCGCGGGCCTCACCTTTGGTTGCGAGGCCGAAGCCGATGTTGTCGGCCACGGTCATGTGCGGGAACAGCGCGCCATCCTGCGGCACATAACCGATCTGGCGCTGGTGCGCGGGCACGGCGTGGCTGGCGTCCACCAGCACCTGGCCGTTGAGGGTCAGGCTGCCGGTGTCGGGGAATTCAAAGCCGGCGATCATCCGTAGCAAGGTGGTCTTGCCCGAGCCGGACGGTCCGACGATCACCGTGCGGCTGCCCGTGGGCACCGACAGGCTGACGTCTGCCAGGGCGCGTTGGGTGCCGAAGGTCTTGCAGAGGGCGTGGAGTTCGAGGGCGTTCATCGGCCTGCCGTGCGTTTGGATTGGTGATAGAGAAGGCCGGTCAACGGCAGTGAAAGCAGGATCATGATCAAGGCATAGGGCGCTGCAGCGGCGTAGTCGATCTCGCTGGTCATCGCCCAGAAGCCGGTGGCCAAGGTGCGCGTGCCATTGGGCGCCAACAGCAAGGTGGCCGTCAGTTCATTGGTGATCGCCAGGAACACCAGGGCCGCTCCCGCAGCGGCGGCAGGGGCGGCCAGACGCATAGTGATCAGCCACAACGCGCGGCCCGGCGAACGGCCGAGGCTGCGTGCCATGTTTTCCAGCTCTACCGGTGCCTGGGCGATACCGGCGCGCAGGCTCACCAGCGCCCGGGGCAGGAACATCAGCAAGTACGCGAGCAGCACGGTGAGGGTGGTTTGGTAGATGGGCCGGGCGAAATGGATGGTCACCGTGACCAAGGCCAGCGCGACGACGATGCCCGGTAGCGAACTGGTGATGTAGTTGCAGCCTTCCAGCACGCGCTGCAAACGCCCCGGCGCGCGGATCGACAGCCACGCAATCGGCACCGCCGCGCAGGTGGTCAACACCGCCCCGGCAATCCCCAGCAGCACGGTTTGTTCCAGTGCCGGCAACAGTTCGCCGAGCTGCCAGACCTCGCTGCCACCGGCGATCAGCCATTTGCCCAAGGTAACCAGGGGGACGCCCAAGGCCAGCGCGCAGGTTGCGATTTGCACGCTCAGGGCGAGCAGGGTGGTGCCCTTGCCCAGCGTGACGGTGCGCTGTTCCCGGGCGCTGCCGGAACCCACCCGCGCATAACGCGCATGGCCACGTGCCGAGGCTTCGGCCGTGAGCATCGCCAGGCAGCACAGCGCCAACACGGCCGCGAGCATATTGGCGGCGGGGCCGTTAAAGGTGGATTTGAATTGATCGAAGATCGCCGTGGTGAAGGTGTCGAAGCGGATCATCGCGTACAGGCCATATTCGGCCAGCAAGTGAAGGCCCACCAGCAACGCACCGCCGCAGATCGCCAGGCGCAGTTGCGGCAGCACCACTCGCCAGAACACCGCCCAGGGCTTGAGACCCAGGGACTCGGCCACGTCTTCGATGGCAGGATCAAGCCGGCGCAATGTCGCCGCCACCGGCAGGTACAGAAAGGGGAAATAGGCAATCACCGACACCAGCACACCAGCCGGCAAACCGTGAATCGACGGCACTAGGCTGACCCAGGCGTAACTGTGCACAAACGCCGGCACCGCCAGCGGTGCTACCGCCAACAACGACCAGGCGCGACGCCCAGGCAGGTTACTGCGTTCGGTCAGCCACGCCAGCGCAGTGCCCAGCGCGATGCACAACGGTAAGGTGAACACCACCAGCAGCACAGTGTTGAGCAACAGCTCGCCGACGCGCGGGCGCCACACCAGCGCCTCGATCTGGGCCCAGCCGATTTGCCAGGATACGCCGATCACAAACGCGATCGGCAACAGCGCCAGCAGTGAAACCAGTACCGACAAACTGGTGACCCACGTGCCCCCACGGCTCTTGAATAAACCGTGGGGGCGTTTGCGGGGCGACGCGTGGGCGATGCCGGGTAGGGAGGGTTCAGGCAGCAATCAGAGCAGTCCGGCCTGGGTCATCAACTCAACGGCTTTTTTGCTGTTGAGCTTGGACGCGTCGACCTTCGGTGCATCCAGTTGCGCCAGCGGGGTCAGCTTGGGATTGGACTGGGCGTTCTGGCCCACCGCGTATTCGAACGAATTGCCGTCCTTGAGGATGGCCTGACCGTCTTTGCCGGTGATCCACTTCAAGAAGGCCTGGGCCTGTTCTTTATGTTTGCTGGAGGCCAATACACCGCCACCGGAAATGCTCACAAACGCACCCGGGTCCTGGTGCTTGAAGTAGTGCAGTTGGGTGTTCTTGCTGTTCTCGCCGGTCTTGGACTGATCGACGAAGCTGTAATAGTGATAGATCACGCCACTGTCGACCTGGCCCGCGTTGACCGCTTTGAGCACCGCGCTGTTGCCACGGTAGATGCTCGCGTTGGCTTTCATTGCCTTGAGCCAGTCAAGGGTGGCAGCTTCGCCCTTCAGCTCCAGCACGGCGGCGACGATGGCCTGGAAGTCGGCACCGGCCGGCGAGGCGGCCCAGCGGCCTTTCCAGCTTGGCGAGGCGAGGTCCATCAGCGACTTGGGCAGGTCGCCTTCTTTCAATTTGCTTGGGTTGTACACAAACACCGTGGAGCGTGCGGCAATGCCGACCCACTTGCCATGGGCTGGGCGGTAGGCGTCATCAACCTGTTCCAGCGTGGTGGGCGCGACCGGTGCGAATAAACCCGCGTTGTCTACCAGCACCATGGCCGGGGAGTTTTCGGTGAGGAACACGTCAGCTGGGGAAGCGGCACCTTCCTGCACGAGCTGGTTGCCCATCTCGGTGTCGTCGCCATTGCGGATGGTCACCGGGATACCGGTTTCCTGGGTGAACCCTTCAACCCACGCCTTGGTGAGGCTTTCGTGCTGGGCGTTGTACACCACGATACCGACCGGCTCGCTGGCGGCATACACATGGCCGGCGCTGACCAGGGCAGTGGCGAGCAGGGCTTTTTTGACAAACGAAGGAAGACGGGTGGTCATGCGGTGAGCGCTCCGGGTTTTTATGGCTGCACGGGAAATCCGCGAGAGGTCGATTGAGACTAGACCAATAGGAATCATTTGCATGTTGAAACGCGGCGAATGTAGAGCTGGGAATGAGAAAAAAACGTCAAAAAAACGTGATAAATACCGTCGGCCGACGATCTTGAAAACAACGCATATTAACTGTGGGAGGGGGCTTGCCCCCGATGACGGAGTATCAGCTGACATCTACTTAGCTGACCTACCGCTATCGGGGGCAAGCCCCCTCCCACATTGGATCACCTATGCCCTTGGAGATGATTACGCCTTGCTGGTCACCAATTCCACCCGGCATCCAGGCCCTGCATCGCTGACTGTCAGTTGCAGGTCATGCAACCGTGCCACTGCCGCTACCATGCTCAACCCCAACCCATTGCCTGGCGTATGCCGGCTCGCTTCGGCGCGGTACAAGCGACGTAGCACCGCCTGGCGTTCGGCTTCGGGAATGCCGGGACCGTTGTCCGTGACGTGAATGCCGACACCGGACGCATCGGCAATCACGCTCAGCCGCACCTGGCTATGGTCCGGTGAGAACTTGATGGCGTTGTCCAGCAGGTTGCACAGCGCATCGAACAGCAACTGCGCGTCACCCGCGATGATCGCCGGGGCTTGGCTGTTGTCGACGGTGAGCGTCGTGCCACGCTCTTCCGCCAGCGGTTCGTAAAGTTCGGCGGCATCGGCAGCGATCAGGTTGAGGTCTATCGGGGCAAAGTGGCTACGGCGCGCGCTGTTTTCGATTTCGGAGATGCGCAGCAACGCCTTGAACGTCAACAGCAAACCCTTGGCTTCGCTCAGCGCGGCATCGACGCTGGCGGCGTAATCGGTGGAGGCCATGTCGCGGCGTTGGGCGCGCTCAAGGCCGGCGATCAAGCGGGTAAGCGGGGTGCGCAGGTCGTGGGCGATGTCGTCGCACACGCCTTTGACTTCACTCATCAAGCGCTCCAGTTCATCGAGCATGCCGTTGACCACCAGGGCCAGGCGGTCGATGTCGTCGTTGTTGCCGCGCACCGGCAGGCGGCCGCTCAGGTCGCCTTCGATGATGCCCTTGATCGAACGGTTGACCTTGTCCAGGCGCCGGTGCGCCAGAAAACCCAGCCCCACCGCGCCCACCAGGCCGACCAGCAGCAACAGCAGGCCGCCGGAGATCAGCGCGTTGATCAGCAGTTCGTCGAATTCGCGGATGTCGTGCACATCCTGGGCCACCAGCAGCAGCTTGCCGTCGTCCAGCCGGTGCACGATAAACCGTATCGGCCGGTGATGACCGTTGGCCCGCAGCCAGCGAAATTCCTGGGGTTTGTCCAAGGCTGTGTACACC
>NZ_JBOICG010000738.1:0-21132 GCF_050739995.1 Pseudomonas sp.
CGAGCAAGCCCGCTCCCACATTTGGAATGCATTCCCCTGTGGGAGCGGGCTTGCCCGCGATTGGGTTCACCGCTTACTTAGCCACTTTGCCCAGAACGCGCAGGCGACTTACACCCCCATCCGGGAACACATTCAGGCGGATGTGGGTAATCGGCCCCAGTGCCTTGATCTGCTCGGCGAAGGTGTGTTCAGCGTGCATTTCCAGTTTCTGCGCCGGCAGCAGTTCGCGCCAGAACAGCGATTGGGTTTCGATCTGGCTGTCGGTGCCGCCCTTCACGAATGCGCCCTGGATCGAGCAGGTGTCCGGGTAGTTGCCCTTGAAGTGCAGGGTGTCGACGATGATCTTCTCGATCTCGCCTGGATGACCCAATGCGACGATCACCCAGTCATTGCCTGGCGTACGACGACGCGCGGTTTCCCAACCGTCGCCCATGTTGATGCCACGGCCCGGGTTGAGGATGTTGCTCATGCGGCCGAAGTGTTCGTCGGAGCAGGCCAGGGCACGACCGCCGTTCAGGGCTGACGCCAGGTCGACTTGTTCGTTGTCGCCCACCGAAGACCAGTCGCGGAACGGCACGCCGTACACACGCAGACGCGCCACGCCGCCATCCGGGTAGATGTTGAAGCGCAGGTGGCTGAAGGCTTGGTCGTTGTTGATCTCGTGGTAGTGGTGGCTGTTGCCTTGCAGCTCGACGGCCGACAGCACTTCCACCCACTGGGTATTGTCATCCGGCTCGCCCGAGGCCAGGAAGCAGGCTTCCAGGGAAGCCGACGGCGGGAAGTTGCCGGTGAAGAATGAAGTGTCGATGTCCACGCCTTTGATCGAACCTGGCACGCCCAGGCGAATCACCGCGCTGTCGTAGCCTTCGAAGCGCTTGCGGCGCGACTCCCAGCCGTCCATCCACTTGCCGTTGTCATCGAAAACGCCCTCCTTCCACACGGCCGGTGTCGGCTGGAACAGGCGGTTGGCGTCGGCGAACCAGTCATCGGTCACGGAGATGATCTTGGTGCCCAGGCGGGCGTCGGCCAGGTTGACGAACTTCTCGAAAGGTACGGCGTAAGCTTTCATTCTTCTTGTCTGCCTTAGATAGAGTGGCTGGGGATGGTCTGTTAGAGGGTCAGTAAACGGAACAACGCAATCTTGTTGATCTCGGCCAGTGCGCATTTGAACTCGGTGTCCACCGAGTTGTGGATGCGCGTTTCGAACGCGGCCAGGATCTGATGCCGATTGCTGCCTTTTACCGCCATGATGAAGGGAAACTTGAACTTGGCCTTGTAGGCATCGTTCAGCTCGGTGAAGCGAGAAAACTCTTCGGCCGTGCATTGGTGAATCCCCGCGCCAGCCTGTTCATCAGTGCTGGCTTGGGTCAGTTGACCCTGGACGGCGGCTTTGCCGGCCAGGTCCGGGTGAGCATTGATCAGGGCCAGTTGACGGGTGTGATCGGTGCTCAAAAGGATGTCGCTCATGCGCTGGTGCAGGGTCTCGATTTCATCAATCGAGGCGTCCTGGCCCAGGTCGAAGGCCTTTTCGGCCACCCATGGCGAATGTTCGTAGATATCGGCGAAAGCGTTGACGAAGGCGTCGCGGCTCAAGGTCGAGGGTTTGACGGTTTGGAACGCAGTCATTTCGCCGCTCCCTTGAAAGGGTGGGTTTCGTGCCAGTGACGGGCAATGTCTACTCGGCGCGTGAACCACACGTGATCGTGACCTTTGACGTATTCAATGAAACGCTTCAACGAAGCCAGGCGCGCCGGGCGACCGATCAGGCGGCAATGCAGGCCGATAGAGAGCATTTTTGGGGCCTCGGCCCCTTCGGCGTAGAGCACGTCGAAGGCGTCTTTCAGGTATTCGAAAAAGTCATCGCCCTTGTTGAAACCCTGCACCTGGGTGAAGCGCATGTCGTTGGTGTCCAGGGTGTAGGGGATCACCAAGTGTGGCTTGCCAGTGGGATTGTTGGGCTCCCAGTAGGGCAGGTCGTCGTCGTAGGTATCGCAGTCGTAGAGGAAGCCGCCTTCCTCCATCACCAGTCGCCGCGTGTTGGGGCCGGTGCGGCCGGTGTACCAGCCCAGTGGGCGTTCGCCGGTCAGCTCGGTGAGGATGCGGATGGCTTCGAGCATGTGCTCGCGCTCCTGGGCCTCGTCCATGTATTGGTAGTCGATCCAGCGATAACCGTGGCTGCAGATCTCATGGCCGGCCTCGACCATGGCACGGATCACATCCGGGTGGCGCTGGGCAGCCATGGCCACGGCGAAGATGGTCAGCGGGATATCGAACTCTTTGAACAGTTTGAGGATGCGCCACACGCCGGCACGGCTGCCGTATTCGTACAGCGACTCCATGCTCATGTTACGTGCGCCTTGCAGTGGCTGGGCCGAGACCATTTCCGAGAGGAAGGCTTCGGACTCTTTATCGCCGTGCAAGATATTGCGCTCGCCACCTTCTTCGTAGTTGAGTACGAAAGACAGCGCAATGCGCGCCTTGCCCGGCCAGTGGGGGTGAGGAGGGTTACTGCCGTAACCGATCAGGTCGCGTGGGTAGTCAGCGCTCACTGCAGTCTTCCTTCTTGTTCGTCGTGTTAGCGATGAGTGATTGTATACAACTTATCGCGCACTTTGTAAGCCTACATTTCTGCATTTTTTCTGCAGGGCTCACGATGAATGGTGTAGCAAGAAACTTGCCTGATTGGTCAGCTAATGGACAAAAGGTCGTTTAAAAGCAAGGATCACTCGCCAATTGCCTGCCCACGCAATACGGGTGGGCAGATCCAAAGGTTTGTGATTTTTATTGTGTACAATTTTTTTGAAAAATGTCTTAATCAGCCATCGCCGGCTTTTTCGATGCCCTGAAAAAGTGCGGATTACTCTTCTACTGACTACGGGAGGCGCATAGACGCCATGGGACGTTTGACCACACACGTTTTGGACGCCGCACACGGCTGCCCCGGCAGCGCGATCAAGGTGGAGCTGTACCGCGTCGAAGGTGCGCAGTTGGAGCTGGTCGCCACTGCCGTGACCAACAGCGACGGTCGTTGCGATGCGCCACTGCTGCAAGGCGACGACTACCGCAGTGGTGTCTACCAGCTGCAATTCAGCGCCGGGGATTACTACCGTGCCCGTGGCGTGCAATTGCCGGAACCTGCTTTCCTCGACGTGGTGGTACTGCGTTTCGGCATCAGCGCCGAACAGGATCACTACCATGTGCCGCTATTGATTTCGCCCTACAGCTACTCCACCTATCGCGGTAGCTAGCGTCACCTTGCTTCACACCCCCAAAGCTCTTCGTTGGTTTCGCCCGCCCACACTGCGGGCTTTTTTTTGCCTGTCGTGGCTCAATTATCTAGCGCCTCTTGGCTGTCTACGGTGATTAGGCTGGATGTTTTCCTCATTCAGAATGAAAACACCATGAGCCTCGATATCGGTGAACCAGACATTGCTGCCGAAGCCGCGCGACAGGAGATTCACACCCAGTTGCGACGGCGAATCAACGCCTGCACTCATCCCAGCCGTCTGATTAACCAGATCGCCCTTGCTGATTTGCGGTGTGGTGAGTCGACACAGGCGCTCACCTATCTGATAGGGCGCTCGCCCAAAGTCTTGAATGTGATTCGGGCCGCATTGCGCAAGGCGTTCAACGTCGATCCGGATAGCCTGTTGTTTACCGAACCCAAACCGCCCCTCGCGCCCGAGAAAGTCGACACGCTGACCGATCGGGCATTGTTGCTGCTGGTCAAGCCTTCTGTAGCCATCAACATCAATTCATTCACCGCCCTGAGCGTAAAGGGTGAACCGAGCCGCCGATTGCCCTATACCCCGTTGGACGTATTGCAACGGGTTATCGAGATGCGGCTGATAGACCGGCTGATCCGTGCGCATAAAACCTATTGGAATACTTTGGTCGAGGGTTCCTGGCTCACGCGACAGGAGCGCTGGGTCGAGTTGCACATGGGGCTGTTCGCTGACCGTGCTTTTATCACGCGGCAACTGGACGAGCTGTCGAGTGCGGGAATGGCCATGGTCCAGGCTGTGATCGATGCCCCGACCGCAGAGGCACGCCAGCGGGCTGGTGGACATTGGGCCTGCGTACAAGTGAGCCAGCTGATGTGGCCGGGTACGCCCGCCGTGGCGGTCCCCGGTGCATTGCATATTTATCGTGAGGGCGAGCCCGCTGAAGCCCCTCATGTGATTTACCTTCCAGGTGTGGTGCGCAATTTTTACGAATATCCGAACTTCACGGCCCTTCAATGCGGTCTGCTGGAGCTGGGCAGAGAGCGTTTTCATCAGCTCTGGCAATGCCTGCCGTTAAATCGGCGCAATAGGTTATGCCCCCCCGCAGACTTGTCGCCGGCAACCGGGTTTGCTCGCGGATTGAAGATTGTGGGTGATGCGCTGGCGCAAGGCGCACAGTCGTTGTTGGAGGGGCAGTGGAACAATGAAGTGGCCTGCGCCTTTACGATTAATCTGGCGCACGTTTTCTCTACAGAGCGCCCCCGGCCTCAGCCGTTGGGTGTGGTGCCCTTTCTCACGTTCATGGAGAGCACCAGGAAGCAATTGATCGGTGGCGTTCGCCTGGGCCCGATTCGTGATCAATTACTTAAATGGGATCATCAGCGACGACATGCAGAAATAGTCTTTGCCAGCCTGGCACCCGGTCTGGCGTTACTCACTGCGGAGCATCAGTTTAAACGCTACGAAAAAGGCCTGGTCGCGCTGTTGGCCCTGGATGATCCCGGCGCAGAGACACCTGCGTACCAAGAGCTCCTGTTGTTGATGAGCCAATTGGAGGTCCATACACAGGCGTTGAACACGTTGATGAAGGAGGCGCTGCCACGGCTGCTTGATCTGGTTTTCTGGGCTGAGCGACCCGGAGGGGGGGGAACTCCCAGGCGTGTTTCGTTGTTCATGGGCACCCAGATCGAGGCTCTGCGCTGTGAGGTTCAGTTGCAACACCGACTCAAGCTGCTCGGCACGGCCCATCGAGACTTGATGATTGAAGTGATAGAGCAGCCTTTGGCAAGCAAGCGCCCTGGCAGTCAAGCTCAGGTGCTGTCAATCGCGATTGGCAGCGAGCCAGACGCCTTTTACCCGCTCCATAACGTGTGGGTGGTCACCACGGCAGCGGCGCTGAGGAGGCCGATCCGCCAGCTTCCCGTCGTTCTGTACGCTTTTGGGGTGGAGGGCGGGGTGATGGCTTTTGCCGGGTTGGAGGCGCTGACCCGAAGCGTCAAAGCCAGTCTCGCCAGTCGGGACGATACCGTGCTGTGGGGGAGTGTCGAGCGCGATAAGCGTAACGACTTACGTACACATGCGGCACGTGAAACCTTGGCGGTACGCTATGTGCCCATCCATGGCAAGCCGGCATTGGCATCCATCAAGAAGCTCCTTGGGTCCTATGATCGCTTGTACAAAAGCACGGATGACATCACGCGCATTTTCAGCGAGGTGAAGGATGCCGGGTTGGCCCGTGCGCTGTTGCTGAATGAACTGGAACAACAACTGCAGGTTCCCGGCAATAGCGCTCTGAATCGTGCAAAGACGAATATTGAGCTGCTGCGCAAGGTCGCGCTTGAAGCGAAAAAACTGCCGGCATGGTTAACGGGGGCAACGCACACGAAGCGTAAACACTTCAGGCGTTTGCAGACGCTTTACATGAGCAGCGCCTGGGCATTTTTAGCGCGGCAAGAACAACGTCTGCCGGACTTGAACACGTATGCCCGCCAGGAGTTGACTGCCCGTTTGCGTCGCGAGGGGATCTCCCTGGGGGTTGGTTTGGACGAGCCCTTTATGGCTATGTCGGGGGATATTCACGGCACCTATTGTGATTATGAAGAGGCTTGTCTCCTGAAGGACCCGCAGAAGGTATTGCCCCCGTCCTCTGCGTGCAGGGCATTCAGCCTGGTGGAACTGGCGCTGAATAACCTGGACCCTTTGGCACCTTGGACGCAATATAAATTCGACCGTGCTTGCCCTCTGCGACGGACGTGGCCAGACACACTTCACGTTAACCATTTGAGGCAAATAGTTTCTTCGCTGGATATCGGCGGCCGGTACGACACCTTGATCAGAGACGTTTTTTATCCGCCTGTTAAGCCCGACCACTCGCTCTCCGAAGGGCGTATTCCTGAGTTATTGAATCGCGTGTTGCGCGCGGGCGTTGAGTATCATCTTTTTTCAGCGGTTCAGCAGGGGCTGTCGGCGAAAGCGCAAAGTGTATTCAGTACTGCAATGGCTGCTCGTACGCCGCAGGACCTGTTGGAAAACCAGCATGAACTACAACTGCACGTGGTTCATTTGGTGGGACATACGATGCAGCATGATCGCTATATCGCGGGGATAGTGGTTGTGCAAGACAAGCGCTCGGCGCTGTGCGTGGTCTATTGGCCCCAGGCTCCGCACGCGCTGGTGCTCACTGAGTACAGTAGCCTTGAAAAGGCCAGGGCTGAATTGAACCGTTTTGGCGCATTGCCAGATAACGCCAGGACGCTGGCGCGGCAGGTCGCACCTGGCTGGGCCTTTCAGGCAACGTTCGATTCTCTGCTTGAACCCAATGCCGTCAACATACTGGATGTGGCCCCTGGTACTTTCTTTGTGAAAGGGATTTGGCGGTTGTCTCGCGTATTCCGCGTGAAGCACCTGGAGCCATCGCTCTTGCAAGGTGAGATAGAAGAGCAGGTGTTCGAGCAGATTGCCAGTGATCCTCAGGATTGGCTGGCGATTGTCGCCAAGTCCAACTGCAATGCCCAGGCGTTGCTGTACCGCGGTCATGTGCATGATTTGCAACGCCAGACACAGGCGGCCAGTTACTCCAATAAGGCGCTGGAGGAATATCGAGTCCGCCGCCTCCGCGACGATAACATCGCCAAAATACGGATGGTGTTAAGTACCTTTATTCCGATACTCGGGGTGTTCAGTGACATCTA
The DNA here is from genome assembly GCF_050739995.1 of Pseudomonas sp. Lineage (GTDB taxonomy): Bacteria > Pseudomonadota > Gammaproteobacteria > Pseudomonadales > Pseudomonadaceae > Aquipseudomonas. The sequence goes on from NZ_JBOICG010000738.1 coordinate 6,917, forward strand.
TGAATTGTACTTTGCGGCGCGGCGTTATCAGCGTTCTGACGATCCCCGTGATAAAAACGTGTTTGCCGATACGATAAGATTTTTTGTAGTCAATCTGGTAATGACCTTCGTACCCGGTCCCAAGAGAGCGGGTGTTACGGTGGCTCCCGTTGTACGGTCAGTTCTGCCCCCTGCCTTGGGGCGGATACGCCGCTTGCGTGTGGAGCCGAGCGGCGTTTCCCGTTCGGCTTCATTGGTGAGGCAACTTCCGGCGCTGGAGCGTTTCAAGGTCAAATCGGTGCCCGAGGGAGCGGTGGCGCTCAAAGGGCTGGGTGAGAAAGGTGTGTATGCGAAGGATGGCGCGCTGTTTGTGGAGGATGGCACGCACCATTACCCGGTTTACCAGCGTAATAACGAAGCGTTATTTCGCCTGAAAAACCAGCAGGTCGCGGGTCAGGACGAACTGATTCTGAACATTCACGAGCCGGGCGAGTGGTTACTGGGTGCGGACGCGCCCCAGCCGGTGGCGGGGACGAGTTCGAGAACGCTCAATCCATGGCAGCCACCAGCGTCACCCCCGCCTGATTGGTGGCCGCCCATTGTGCGCACGGCGACGGAAAATTCGATTCTTCAATCAGCTACGACGGCGGATCATTGGGTAAGTTGGCGTGTGTCTGCCCCAGATTTTCGGCAAGTGATTTCTCCCGCACCTGGCGTTTTTCATGTTCCAAGTGGGGCCTCTGGTTTTTCCTATAATGTTGCGCGAGTCGCCCCACCGAATGTTGCCTTTGACCATCTGACCAGCGGTTTTTACAGGTTGCTTCCTGAAGGGCATCAGGCGCCTTTGGATCGTATTGTATTCATGACAAAGAATGAGCCGTTGGCTTCAAAGGCGATCGATGATATCAAGCGTTGGGCAAGCACGGCGTTGCATGAACAACCCCTTCCAATGTCATTTAGCTCGCAGAACGAGTGGACACTCCATGCTCCACTGTTCGGCAGGCCGTTGGCTCAGTCTGTAGGTGAGGCTTTCCCCACCATGACAACCAGGAGTCGAGATTTCACTGTCATGCGCATGACTGAGTTGTCTGGGCCGGAGGGTTCTGCAACGGCTACTCATTTGCTTAACATTCGTACGACGTTGGACAAATGGTTGCCGCCACTTCCTGCCCTGCCAGGGCAAACGGACGACTTGCTGAGGATGTTGCGGCCTCTCGAAAGGGGTCGCCAACGCTTGTTTATTAGCTACCAAGGTGTTACCCCTGGCTTCACGCGTGTTGACTTTACGCCGCACAGGTTAGACCCCTCATTGTGGGTCGTTACATCTCATGCGGCTTCTGTGCGCGCCCCTGCGATGGCTGCCGCTGTTGAGCACGTGATGCTGCAGCAGGGTTTCACGATTCATCAACTAAGGGTGATACGCCACGGTGGTCGGTCATCTGAGTTTGCGGCGACGCATTCCGGTTCGAGTTCCCTTTATTACGTGTCACTCCACTGGGTGGAGAGAGGGAGTGTCAATTTGGGAGAAAGGCTGACTGATAGATGGCTCAACACGACCATTAGCCAAAACGCAAGGAATCCAAGATTCGCGCGAGTCAGAAGTGCTATGGAGGAAGGGCGATTGGTTCGGATCGTGGCAGGCATTCAATGGCCTATCGTGGGTACGGTCCCTCCCACCGTTTATTTCGTCAAAGTGAGTCCATCCTGACCTTCATCAGCGAGATCATTCCGGCACCGCCAAACAACCCTGCACTGATGCGATTGAACCAGCTTTGGCCTTTGCCGCTGCGCAGGTAGCGGGCGGCACCATGGGCGCTCAAACCATAAGCCAGCTTGCAGAGCAGGTCGAGTACGGTCCAGGTGGCGATCATGATCAGCAGTTGTGGCAGGAACGGTTGATCGCCGCTGAGAAACTGGGGCAGGAAGGCAGCGAAAAACAGGATGTCCTTGGGATTGCTGGCGCCGAGGACAAAGGCGCGGCCAAACATCGTGCGAAAGCGTGGCGTGGCGGCCAACTGCGGAACTTCGGCACCGTGCGTCGGCTGACGCGATTGTTTCCAGCTTTGCCAGGCCAGATAGAACAGGTATGCCGCGCCGACTACCTTCAAGGCGCTGAACAACTGCTCCGACGCCAGCAGCAGCGCACCCAAGCCGAGGGCCGAGGCGCTGAGCAGGCAGATCGAGGCAAACACCCCACCGAGAAACGCTGGATACGAACGACGCAGGCCGTAGTTGAGACTGTTGCTGATCATCAACAGTGACAGTGGCCCAGGGATCAGGATCACTACCAATGCCGCGCCGCTGAACAGTAGCCAGGTTTCCAGGTTCATCCGTTACTCCTTTATAGAAATATGAATTTGGCGATAAAGATCGCGCACAGCACCCACAAGCTGGCGGAGATCTCGCGGTACTTGCCGGTACCGGCCTTGAGCGCCACATACGTGATAAAGCCCAAGGCGATCCCGTCGGCGACCGAGAAGGTCAGTGGCATCATGATCGCCGTGACAATGGCCGGGATGCTGTCGGTGGCTTCATCCCAATTGATGTGCGCCATGCTTGCCATCATCAGCATTGCCACGTAAATCAGCGCACCTGCCGTGGCGTAGGCGGGGATCATGCCTGCCAGCGGGGCGAAAAACATCGCCGCCACAAACAGTACACCGACGGTCACGGCCGTGAGCCCGGTGCGACCACCGGCCGCGACCCCGGCAGCACTCTCCACGTAGCTGGTCACGGGCGGCACGCCAACCATTGCACCAAACACGCTAGAGGCACTGTCGGCCTTCAAGGCACGGGACAGGTTATCGATGCGCCCATCGGCATTCACCAATCCGGCCCGCTGCGCGACGCCCATCAGTGTACCTGCGGTATCAAACATGTGTACAAAAAGAAAAGCAAAAACAACGCTAATCATGCTGATATTGAATACACCCTTGACGTCCATGGCCATCCAGGTCGGCGCCAGGCTCGGTGGGGTGGAGATCATGCCGTTGTAATGCACCAGGCCCAGGCCCCACCCCGCGAGGGTGACAGCGATGATACTGATCAGGATGGCGCCGAACACACGGTGGTAGCTGAGGATGGCGATGAGCAGGAAGCACACGGCTGCCAGTAGCGGCGCTGGCTCATGCAGCGAGCCGAGCTTGATCAAGGTGGCCGGACTGTCGACGATGATGCCTGCGGTCTTCAAGCCAATCACGCCGAGGAACAAGCCGACACCTGCCCCCATGGCATGGCGCAGGCTTACGGGAATACTGTTGAGCAACCATTCACGCACACGCGAAAGGGTCAGGCCCATGAACAGCACGCCGGAGATAAACACCGCACCCAGCGCGGTTTCCCAGTGATAGCCCATGGTGCCGACCACGGTGTAGGTGAAAAACGCATTAAGCCCCATACCCGGCGCCAGGCCCACTGGCCAGTTGGCGTACAGGCCCATCAACAGGCAACCCAGCGCGGCGGCGATGCACGTGGCGACGAACGCCGCGCCATGATCGATACCGGCGTCGGCCATGATGTTGGGGTTGACGAAGATGATGTAGGCCATGGTGATAAAGGTCGTGAGGCCGGCGATCAGCTCGGTCTTCACTGTGGTGCCATGCAAACTGAGTTTGAACAGGCGTTCCAGCCAGCTGTTCTGTGAGGGGGCAAGGTCCAGCGTCGGGGCTTCGGATTTGCGGCTTTCCACAGCGAGTACTCCTCAAGAGTTTTATTGTTATTTCCAGCGCCGGTCACAAATGTGGGCAACAGCGCTTTGAGGTACTGGCGGGTTTTGTTGACCAATAGGTCAGGAACTCGCACGCAGTGGATTATGCTTTTGTATACAAATAAAGCAAATAATGTTTTCGAATGGTTGGGGCACTGCTAGTTCGCTGCGCTCAATGCTTGATTGACGGCTAGCCAGCCGGTCACCGCTTCCTCCCCGGCTTCGCTGAAGGCCCGCTGCAGCAACTTCACCTGTTCCCGGCGCAGTGACTGCTCGAAACGCCGGCCTTCGTCGCTCAATTCCAGCAGGCGTTTGCGCTTGTCGGTCTCGGACGCGACGCTGCTGACCAGGTGCATTTCCTGCAGCTGGCGCAGCGGCATATTCAGCGCCTGCTTGCTCACACCGAGCAATTCCAGCAGCTCTTTTACGCTCAACGCCGGATAGCGCGCGATAAAAAACACGATGCGCTGGTGCACTCGGCTCAGGCCACGGCGTTCGAGCATTTCGTCGGCCTTGGCGGTGAACGCCTGGTAGCCAAAAAAGAACGCTTGCATGGCTTCTTGTTGGCTGGTTGGGTTTTTAAGGTCAAGCATATTGACGTATCCGTTGAAGTCGTCGTAATTTCGGTCAACCAGTTTGACGTACTTTCCACAGTCTTCGCTACCGGTGACCTTATGGCCTTCTCTGAACGTGTTACGCGCCTCAAAAGCTCCTTGATCCGTGAAATCCTCGCGGCAGCCCAGCGCCCGGAAGTGATGTCGTTCGCCGGTGGCCTACCGGCCGAGGCCATGCTGCCCGCGCTGAGTTGGGATGATATGCCGCTGAACATCGGCCAATACGGCATGAGCGAAGGCGAGCCGCGGCTGCGTGAACTGTTGGCGGCCGAGGCTCGTGCGTTGGGCGTGCCCTGTGAGGCCAGCCAGGTGCTGGTGGTCAGCGGCTCCCAGCAAACCCTGGACCTGGCGGCCAAGCTGTATATCGACAAAGGCACGCAGATCCTGCTGGAGGGGCCGACTTACTTGGCCGCGTTGCAGATCTTCCAGCTGTTCGGCGCCGATTGCCTGACCGTGCAACTGGAAGCTGATGGCCCGAACTTGACGGCGTTGCGCGACAACCTGGAACGCCATCGACCCGCGTTCATTTACCTGATCCCGACTTTTCAGAACCCATCGGCCGTGCGCTACAGCGAAGCCAAGCGCGAGGCGGTCGCCGCGCTGCTCGATGAGTTTGGCGTGACCCTGATCGAGGACGAACCCTATCGCGAGCTGACGTTCGATGGTGGCAGTGCCAAACCCATCGTCGGGCGCTTGAAAAAAGCCAGCTGGATCTACACCGGCACCGTCTCCAAGACGCTGCTGCCGGGACTGCGTGTGGGTTACCTGATTGCCAGCGCGGATTTGTTCCCGCATTTGCTCAAGCTCAAGCAGTCAGCCGACCTGCATACCAATCGCGTCGGTCAATGGCAGGCGATGCAGTGGATGGGTACGGAAAAATACCGGCAGCATCTGGCGCAACTGCGCAGTTTTTACCGTGAGCGTCGCGATGCTTTCCAGGCCGCGTTGGCGCGTCACTTCGATGACTTGGCCAACTGGCAGGTGCCCCAGGGCGGATTATTCTTCTGGCTGACCTTGAAACAACCACTCGACACCCGCACTTTACTGGCGCAAGCATTAGAACAGGACGTCGCGTTCATGCCCGGTGAACCGTTCTTTTCCGAGCCGGACCTGCATCTTGGCTCGTTGCGACTCAATTTCAGCCATATTGACCCGGCCCGCCTGGACGAAGGTCTCAAGCGCCTGGCCGCGGTGGTCCGTCAAGCACAGCACGCGCAAGCGGCATAAGGGGAGCCCCATGTACAAGGTTTATGGCGATTACAAGTCGGGCAACTGCTACAAGGTCAAGTTGATGCTCAACCTGCTGGGCATCCCGTACCAATGGATCGATGTCGATATCCTCAAGGGCGATACCCAGACTGCCGAATTCCTGGCCAAGAACCCGAACGGCAAGATCCCCGTATTGGAACTGGAAGACGGCACCTGCCTGTGGGAATCCAACGCGATCCTCAACTTCCTCGCCGATGGCAGCGAGTTCCTGCCGTCCGAACCGCGCCTGCGGACCCAGGTGCTGCAATGGCAGTTCTTTGAACAGTACAGCCACGAGCCGTACATCGCGGTGGCGCGGTTTATCCAGTTCTACCTGGGGCTGCCCGAGGATCGCCTGGAGGAATACAAAAAACTGCACAAGGGCGGTTACAAAGCGCTCAAGGTCATGGAGCGCCAGTTGCAGCTGACGCCGTATCTGGTGGGGGATCAGTTCTCTATCGCCGATGTGGCGTTGTATGCCTATACCCATGTCGCCCAAGAGGGTGGCTTTGACTTGGATGCTTATCCGGGTGTGCAGGCGTGGTTGAAGCGTGTTGCCAGCCATCCCAGGCATGTCGCCATGCTGAGCTAATTCACTCGGTCAAAATGTGGTGTGTCAGTGAGTTGTTCTTTCAGCAGATCGAAACACTGCTGCGCCGCTGGGCTCAAGCCCATCCCGCTACGACTGATCAAGCCGATCTCCCGGTTTACGCCGGGGTGATCGATGTTGATCCGCTTTAAACCTTCCAGGCTGTCCGCCGCCGACTCCGGCAACACACTGATCCCCAACCCCTGGCGCACCAGTGCCAAAACCGTCGACATGTAGTTGGCTTCCATGCCTGCGTTCATCGTCAGCCGCGTTTCATCGAATAATGCATCCACTTGCTCGCGCACGCTGCTGTCGCGGCCGGTGAGGATGATCGACTGTCCCGCCAACTGCTCCAGCGTCAGTTGTGGATGACGGGTGAGGGGATGATCAAGCGGCACAAATGCACACAAACGATCGTTCAACACCGGCAGGAACTCCAGGCCATGGTTCAGTCGCGCACGCACGCCGATACCGAAATCCACCATCCCTTCGCGAACCTGGGCATGGATACGGTGAGCCACCAAGTCATGCAGGCGTATTTCGATCCCGGCAAAGCGCTCGCGGAACAGACGCAAAGCCGGGGGCAGGGCGCCCGCGCACACGGAGGGCAGGGCGGCGATAGTGACGACGCCTCTGCGCAATGCCGCCAGGTCGCGAGAACCGGTGACAATGTTGTCCAGGTCCAGCAGCAGTTTTTCCATGGGACCACGGGCATCCTGGCCAGCGGCGGTGATGCTGACGTGGCGCGGGCTGCGGTCAAGCAGGGCGACGCCGAGCCAGTCTTCCAGTTGTTGCACCTGCACCGTCAGGGCGGAAGGGGACAGGTGCAGCTCGCTAGCGGCCTTGGTGAAACTGCCCGTGCGGGCCACCGCAAGAAACGCCTGAATGTGTTGGATACTGTTCTTCATTTTGTTTTTCCGAACACTAGGTGGTGAATATTCCAATTTACAAAGACTAACCCGCTTCCAATACTCCAGGGAAAACAATAACCGGCCGCAAAGGCCGCTCTGGAGTACCCCATGCTCGCTACCCTGGGTGTCATCACCATCCTGTGCCTGCTCGCTGCTGTCATGAGCAAGCGCCTTTCACCGCTGGTGGCCCTGATTGCCTTGCCGATCATTGCCGCACTGCTCGGCGGATTCGGCCTGCAAACCAGCGCCTTCATCATCACCGGGATCAAGAACGTCGCCCCAGTGGTGGGCATGTTTGTCTTTGCGATTCTGTTTTTCGGGATCATGACCGATGCCGGCATGCTCGACCCCATCATTGATCGCATCCTGCGCACGGTAGGGACACGTCCTACACGAATTGTCGTGGGCACCGCGACGTTGGCGCTGCTGGTACACCTGGATGGCTCCGGCGCAGTAACCTTTTTGGTCACGGTGCCGGCGATGCTGCCGTTGTATACGCGGCTGGGCATCGACAAGCGCATCCTGGCTTGCGTATGTGCCATGGCCGCCGGGGTCAATTTTTTACCCTGGACCGGGCCGGTACTGCGCTCGTCGGCGGCGTTGCATGTGCCGGTGGCGGATTTGTTCCAGCCGCTGATTCCGGTGCAGATCGTCGGCCTGGTGTTTGTCTTCGCCTGCGCCTGGTGGCTGGGCCGCCGTGAGGAAAAACGCCTGGGCCTGGGCGCCGGCTCCACGGTGGACGCCGTGCCGCAACGGCTGCTCAGTGAAGATGACATCAAGCTGCGCCGACCACGGCTGTTCTGGGCCAACCTGATGCTCACTGTGCTGGTGATGGTGGTGATGATTGCCGGCTGGGTCGATCCGGTGGTGATGTTCATGCTCGGCACCGTGGTCGCGCTGTGCATCAACTATCCGAACGTGGATGCCCAGCGTGCGCGCATCGATGCCCATGCCAAGACCGCCTTGACCATGGCCAGTATCCTGCTCGCGGCGGGGGTGTTCACCGGCATCATGCAAGGCACCGGCATGCTCAAGGCGATGGCCGAAGTGGCGGTGGCCCAGATTCCGGCGGGGCACGGCAAGCTGATTCCGGCCGTGGTGGGTTTCATCTCCATGCCGTTGAGCCTGCTGTTTGACCCCGACTCCTACTATTTCGGTGTGATGCCGGTGATCGCCGAAGTCGGCAAGGCCTTGGGCGTCGATCCGTTGCAAGTGGCCCAGGCTTCGTTGCTGGGCGTGCACACCACCGGTTTTCCGGTCAGCCCACTGACCCCCGCGACCTTCCTGTTGGTGGGCCTGTGCAAGATCGAACTGGCCGATCACCAGCGCTTCACTATTCCTTTTCTGTTTGCCGCGTCGGTGTTGATGACCCTGACCGCGTTGCTCCTGGGAGTCATTTGAGATGAAAACCTTACGCATCGGTTCCGGCGCGGGCTATTCCGGCGACCGTATCGAACCTGCCGTGGAGCTGGCTGAACAGGGCGACCTGGATTACCTGGTGTTCGAATGCCTGGCCGAACGCACCATTGCCTTGGCGCAACAGGCGCGTATCAGCGATCCGCAGGGCGGCTATGACCCGTTGTTGAGTGAACGCATGCGCCGCGTGTTGCCATTCGTTGGTCGGCATGAAGGCGGCCGTCGTCTACGGGTGATCACCAACATGGGAGCGGCCAATCCGGTGTCCGCCGCCGATGAAGTTCGGCGTATCGCCAGCGAGCTGGGCCTTGATCTCAAGGTGATCGCCGTGGTCGGCGATGACGTACTGAATATGTTGAAACCTGAGTTTCTGCTGGATAACGGCCAGACCGTCGGTTTCCTGGGGGACAGGCTGATTTCAGCGAATGCCTATATGGGCGTCGACGGCATTCTTGATGCGTTGCGCGCCGACGCCGATGTGGTCATCACCGGTCGCGTAGCCGACCCGTCGTTGTTCCTGGCGCCACAGATGTTCGAGTTCGGCTGGGCGGCTGACGACTGGCCGCGCCTGGGGCGTGGGACATTGGTGGGGCATTTGCTTGAGTGTGCCGGACAGGTCAGCGGTGGGTATTTTGCCGATCCCGGTTTCAAGGATGTGGAGGACCTGGCGCGCCTGGGCTTCCCCCTGGCCGAGATTGGCCCTGATGGCGAAGCAGTCATCACCAAGGTCTGCGGTTCGGGTGGGCGGGTCAGTCGCGCCACGTGCACCGAACAACTGATCTACGAGGTACATGATCCTGCCTCATATCTGACGCCGGATGTGACTGCGGATTTTTCCCAAGTGGCGTTCATGGAGGAGGGCGTTGATCGCGTTCGCGCACACGGCGCTGCTGGCCGTGCGCGGCCCGAGCAGTTGAAGGTCAGCGTTGGTTATCTGGACGGTTGGATCGGCGAAGGGCAGATGTCCTACGGCGGCCCAGGTGCTGTCGCACGTGCGCAGATGGCGCGGGAAATCGTACTCAAGCGTCTTGAGTTGACGGGCGTGAGAATGCAGGACGTGCGCGCCGAATTAATCGGCATGGATTCGCTGCACGGCCCGCGCAGCAGCGTCGAACCCTGGGAAGTACGCCTGCGTGTGGCTGCCCGCTGTGCAGATCGCAGCGAGGCGGTGCGGGTCGGTAATGAAGTGGAAACCCTCTACACCAACGGCCCGTCCGGCGGTGGAGGTGCAAGTAAGAGCGTACGCCAGGTGGTGGCGGTGGCATCGTTGATGCTGCCGCGCAGCCAGGTCAACCCGAGGATCGAAGCATGAAATTGCACACGCTGGCCCATTCCCGTACCGGAGATAAGGGCGACACGTCGAACATCTCGATCATTGTGTACCGCGCCGAAGACTATTCATGGCTGTGCGAACAGCTGACCGCCGAGCGCGTGGCCGAGTTCTTCGCCGGCTTGCGCGAGCCGGACGCAGCGCCGGTGCGGCGTTATGAACTGCCGAACGTACAGGCGCTGAACTTCGTGCTGCCGGGTATTTTGCGCGGCGGCGTCACCCGTTCGCTGGCCCTGGATGCCCATGGCAAGTGCCTGGGTTCGGCGCTACTCGATCTCGACTTGGCAATGCAAAATTGAATGTGGGAGCTGGCTTGCCTGCGATGGCGATGTTTCAGCAGTAGAGATGCAAGCTGACCCACCGCCATCGCAGGCAAGCCAGCTCCTACACTGATCGCGGTGTCAGTCAGACTGCGGCGAAACGCTTGTCCAGGTAATCGATGATCACCTTGGAGTCATACATCCAGGTGGTCTGGCCATTCTCTTCAATGCGCAGGCACGGCACCTTGATCTTGCCGCCTTGCTCCAGCAAGGTCTGGCGGTCTTGCTCGTTGTTCTTCGCATCCTTCAACGCCACCGGCACATTCAGACGGTGCAGGGTGCGGCGGGTCTTCACGCAGAACGGGCAGGCGTGGAACTGATACAGGGTCAGGCCCTTGGCCGCTTCATTGACCTTTGCCTGCTGTTCAGCAAGACGCGCCTTTTTGCGTGGGCGAGTCAGGAAGTCCCCCGCGATGATGATTTGGCCGAGGCCCACTCGAAGTGCTTTGACGAACATGGCTGAAACCTCTTGCCCATGACAGAAGGGGCCGCAGCTTACCTCAATTCTGCAGGCGAAAAAAAACCGGCGATGAACGCCGGCTTTTTCGTACGCAGCCTGTTACTTGATCAGGCTGAGGAATTCGCTACGGGTCGCCGCGTTTTCGCGGAACTCACCCAGCATCACCGAGGTGATCATCGACGAATTCTGTTTTTCCACACCGCGCATCATCATGCACATGTGCTTGGCCTCGATCACGACGGCCACACCCAGGGCACCGGTCACTTGCATCACTGCGTCGGCGATCTGGCGGCTGAGGTTTTCCTGGATCTGCAGGCGGCGCGCATACATATCGACAATCCGCGCTACCTTCGACAGGCCCAGCACTTTGCCGCTGGGGATGTAGGCAACGTGGGCCTTGCCGATGAACGGCAGCAAGTGGTGTTCGCACAACGAGTACAACTCGATGTCCTTGACCAGCACCATTTCGCTGTTGTCAGAGCTGAACAAGGCACCGTTGGTGACTTCTTCCAGGGTCTGTTCATAGCCGCGGCAAAGGTACTGCATCGCCTTGGCAGCACGCTTTGGCGTGTCGAGCAGGCCCTCGCGGGAAACGTCCTCGCCGAGCTGGCCGAGGATCGCGGTGTAATTCTGTTCCAGGGACATGAAACTACCTGTGGGTTTTTCGCAAAGCGCAAGGGTACGGTGGCCGACCCATCGCTGCAAGCCTGACGATGGCAGTTGTTACTCGTCGCGTCCTTCCATCATGGTGCGCTTGAGCATCACATACACCGCGCCGGCGCCGCCGTGGCGGGCCTGGCACGAGGTGAAACCGAGCACTTGGGCGTGCTGGCGCAGCCAAGTGTTGACGTGGCTCTTGATCATTGGGCGTTTGCCATCCAGCCGCACGGCCTTGCCATGGGTGACGCGTACGCAGCGGATCTCGAATTTAGTGGCTTCGGCCAGGAAGGCCCAAAGGGTTTCGCGGGCTTTCTCGACGCTCATGCCGTGCAGGTCGAGGCTGCCTTCGAACGGGATCTGCCCAACCTTGAGCTTGCGCATCTGGCTTTCCTGCACGCCATCACGCGCCCACATCAACTCATCTTCGGGGCCGACGTCGATCACGAACTGGTCCGAGAGACCATCCACTGCTGTGGCATCGGTGCGCACAGTCGCGGCCTGGCGCAGCTTGGCGATCTGCGCCCGGTCGGTCTTGGGTTTGCCGGTGTCGGCGCGGTCGTGCTTGATCGGCTTGACACCGCGCAGCTCGTTTTTGAACAGGGAAAAATCGTCGTCTTGCATATCAGCCTCCGCGAAGGGCGGGCAGTTTACCTAAATCGCGGCGGCCGGGGCGCAGGAAACGCTATCCAAGTGCCATCAGTCGTGCTTTTTCATCAGGTGCGAAGCGATGTTCAGTGACAACGGCTGGCGCATCCGTCGACGACTGCGACGCCACAACCACACGCCCAGCCATAGCACCAACAGCCCGATCGCCAACAAGATGGCCGAACCGCCAGGGCTGGCATTCAGTTCACCCAGGGCGGGGGAGTGACCAAACAAACCGGCGCCACCAGCGCCGGCCAACATCAGACCTACTATCGCCAGCAGCGCGGCAAAGCCGGCGACCAGGCGCAGACGCCAGTTGCTCGGGCCCTTGGGGCGCAAGCGACGGGCATCAAAACCATCGGATATCTTCATTCCGACCTTTCCTCCAGGGTATCGGCCCTTCGACCGGAAGATACACAAGTTGTTCCTGAGAGAGAGGTAAATGCGCCGAATGAGAGGGCGTTGCGGATGAGCGGGGCAATAAACACGCCACACCGCTCATCAGAAGTCGATCAGATCAGATCTTTGGTCAACGCGAGGGTTGCGAAGTTGTCGGCCATGATGGCCATTTCGGTCTGTTGTACGTGTTCTGCACTCAGGATGCCGCCTTTGTAAGGCAGGTCGCGGGTGGCGCAGGCGTCTTCCACCAGGGTGCAGCGAAAGCCCAGGTTCTTGGCGGCGCGCACGGTAGTGCTGACGCTGGAGTGGCTCATGAAGCCGCAGACGATCAGGTCCAGGGAGCCGAGGTCTTGCAGGTGTTTTTCCAGGCCGGTGCCGTGGAACGCACTGGGCAGCAACTTGCCGATGATGGTTTCGTCAGCGAGGGGTTCCAGGCCCGGGATGAATTCGCCGCGCTCACCTTGTGGGTCAAACAGGCCGCCGACGGTGCCCAGGTGGCGCACGTGCACGATCGGACGCCCGGCGTTGCGCGCGGATGACACAAGCTGCTTGATGTTACCGACTGCTGCGTCCATGCCCGAGAGGGCGAGTGGGCCGCTGAGGTATTCCTTCTGGGCGTCGATGATCACGAGGGTCGCATGGTTCAGGTTGGCTGCTGCGTAACCGCGACCGCTGAGTTGAAACATCGTCTTTGGAACGGACATTCTGGGGCTCCTGTGAGGGGGGCTTTTGCGACATTGTCCACTGGCTGAGCGGTTCTGTGAATCGCTACCATCGTAAGGTACGCCGTTGTTGACGTGCAGCGATGTCAAGTGGGCGGCTTGTTTAGGACAATGATGGCAAATTGGATGAATTCCGACGGATGGCGAACGGTTTTCGTACATCGAAGGGACAGGCGAAGGCTGTTAGAATCGCCAGTCGTTTTTTCCAGGAGCTTGCCCCGTGATCACTTCCCGCCTGCGCACCTTGCGCGACCATATCCGTTGGGCTGTCAGCCGTTTCCATGGGGAAGACCTGTTTTTCGGCCATGGCACCGACAACGCCTGGGACGAAGCCCGGCAATTGGTGCTCGGCGCCTTGCACCTGCCTTGGGAAATTGCTGATAGCTACCTTGACTGCAACCTGGAAGAAGAAGAAATCTCCCACGTGCAGCGTTTGTTGCATCGCCGCATTCACGAGCGAGTACCTACCGCTTACCTGCTGAAAGAGGCTTGGTTCTGCGGAATGTCGTTTATCGTCGACGAGCGTGTGTTGATCCCACGCTCACCGATTGGTGAACTGATCGAAAACCGCTTCGAACCCTGGCTGGCCCAGCCGCCGGCGCGCATCCTCGACCTGTGCACGGGCTCCGGTTGCATCGGTATTGCCTGTGCCTATGAATTCCAGAACGCCGAGGTGGTGCTGGGCGATTTGTCCTTCGAAGCCTTGGAAGTCGCCAACCAGAACATCGAGCGCCATGGCGTCGATGAACGTGTTTATACCGTGCAAGGGGATGGCTTCGACGGTCTGCCGGGCCAACGGTTTGACTTGATCGTGTCCAACCCGCCGTATGTCGATGCCGAAGACTTCGCTGACATGCCGGATGAATACCAGCACGAGCCGGAGCTGGGCCTGGCCTGTGGTGATGATGGCTTGAACCTGGTGCGGCGCATGCTGGCCGAGGCGGCGGACCACTTGACCGAGAAGGGTTTGCTGATTGTCGAAGTCGGCAACAGTCAGGTGCACGTCGAGGCGTTGTACCCGGAAGTGGATTTTGCCTGGTTGGACTTCCAGCGCGGTGGTCATGGTGTGTTCATGCTGACGGCTGAGCAATGCCGAGCGCATCAAGCCATCTTCGCCGCTAGGGTTTAAGCTGGCGTTGCTGTAGGAATATGGTCAGTGTGGGAGCGGGCTTGCTCGCGAATGCGGTGGATCAGTCACCTAATGTATTGGCTGATAC
>NZ_JBOICG010000739.1:0-18821 GCF_050739995.1 Pseudomonas sp.
GGGGGGCGAAGCCGCCCCAACAAGAGCACCGAGGTGTTTCAGAAAGACCACGGTGCTTGGATTCAGGGCGGCTTCGCCACCCAGCGCGGGGCAAGCCCGCTCACTACATTTGCGCTTAATTCGCTTCTCGTTACTCCGTCAAGAACAACAATATGGAGAACACCATGACCCCTCAACCCGTCAAGATCGACGACCTGCCGATCGGCCGCTTTCACCTGAAAATCGCCGGCCTGACTTTCGGTGCGCATTTCACCGATGGTTATATCCTTGGCCTGATCGGTATCGCATTCACGCTTCTTAGCCCTCAGATGCAGCTCGATGCCTTCTGGCAAGGCTTGATCGGTGCCTCGGCCCTGATTGGCCTGTTCCTGGGTAGCCTGTTTTTCGGTTGGATCTCCGACACCCTCGGCCGGCAGAAAATCTTCCTGGTCAGTTTTGTGCTGATCACCGTCGCCTCGGTGATGCAGTTCTACGCTGAAACGGCCATGGGCCTATTGTTGTGCCGCATCCTCATCGGCATTGGCCTGGGCGGTGATTTCAGTGTGGGGCACGCCATGCTCGCCGAGTTCTCGCCGAAGAAACATCGCGGTGTGCTGCTCGGCTCGTTCAGCGTGATCTGGACCTTCGGCTACGTGGCCGCCACTTTTGTCGGCACCGCCATGCTCAGCTTGGGCGACGACGCCTGGCGCTGGATGCTGGCGTCTTCGGCGATCCCCGCCGGGCTGATCCTGATCGCCCGCATCGGCACCCCGGAATCGCCGCGTTGGCTGGTCAATCGTGGGCGCATCGCCGAGGCCCGCGCCATCGTCAAAAAGCACTTGGGTGAGCATGTCGTGCTGGATGAGGAGCCGTCGGCGCAAACCCGCTCCGGCTACGGCGTGCTGTTCAGCCGTGAATACCGCAAGCGCACGGCGTTCAACTGCCTGTTCTTTGTGTGCATCGTGATGCCGTATTTTGCGATCTACACGTTTTTGCCGTCGATCCTGCAGAAGATGGGCTTGTCCCAGGGGTTTGGCACGGAACTGCTGCTCAACCTGCTGCTGATTGTCGGTGCGTTGATAGGTATCTGGTGCACCGTGAAGTTTTCGCGTCGAGGGTTCCTGATCAACGCGTTCATCATCCTTGCGGCGACGTTGTTCCTGCTGGCGGTGTTGCCGGGGAGCATGGCGTGGTTGATGGTGTTGACCTTTGGTGTGTTCACGCTGGTGCTGTCGGCGGTGAGTAATCTGGTTGGGGTATTTCCGGCAGAAAGCTTTCCCACTGAAGTACGCGCCAGTGGCATTGGTTTGGCGACGGCGGTGAGTCGCTTGGGGTCGGCGATCAGTACCTTCCTGTTGCCGGTCAGCGTGGCCGGGATTGGCTTGAGCCCGACCATGGGCATCCTGGCAGCGATTCTGGTGTTCGGTGCAATCATCTCGTGGGCCTGGGCGCCGGAAACCAAGGCGCTGACCTTGAGTCAGGCGTGCAAAGCCGAGGCGCCGCCGGTATCAGGGATTGCTGACCTGGCCCAACCACTGCGTAAACAACCGAACCTTGGATAACCCCTGTTTGTCCGTCGCCACATCCAGCCAGTAACCATACGGCCCGATCACCTCCACCGGGGTGATCGGCAACAGACTGCCATTGGCCAATTCGCGCTCGATCATCTGCCGGTCGATGACCGCCAGCCCGCCGCCTGCCAGGGCGGTGTGGATCACTTGGTCCAGGGTGCTGAATTCCAGGCCTTGGCCTGCATCGATATCGTCTCGGCCCATGGCCGCCAGCCAGTTTTCCCATACCTTCAAGCGTTTGCCGTCGTGCAGGATATGCAGCAACGGGAAACGTTGCAGGTCGGGTGGTTGCCCGTCGACGAACAGCTCCGGGCTGGCCACGGCGATATGGCGTTCCATCACCAATAGCTCACTACTGCAATGAGTGTCGGCTTCGAGTCCGAAGCGAATCCGGCAGTCGATTTCGGCGAGGCTGTCGTGGTGGCTTTGATGGGTGACGCTGAGGTTGATGTCCGGGTAGCGCTCACAGAAACGCCGCAAGTGCGCGGACAACCAGCGTGTGGCCCAGGTCGGCGGGGCAACGATACGCAGGCGCTGGCGCAGGTTGGGCACGCGCACGGCTTGCAGGGCGCGTTCGATATGGTCGAAGGCATCGCTCAGGTGTGGCGACAAGGCGAAGCCGGCCTCGGTCAGGGACAGGCCCTGGGGCGTGCGGATGAACAAGGCTACGCCCAGGTAGTCTTCCAGCTGCTTGATCTGGCGGCTGACTGCGCCTTGGGTGACATTGAGGCCCACGGCGGCCTGGCTGAAGCTGCGGTGGCGAGCGACTTCTTCGAAGACGCGAAGCATGTTGAGGGCAGGGAGGTGGCGCATGGTTCGGGTTCCACACATTGTTTTTATAGTGTTTTCACTGGTCTCATCGCAGGCAAGCCAGCTCCCACATTTTTGACCGCGCCGCCGATCAAATGTGGGAGGGGGCTTGCCCCCGATGGCGTCAGTGCTGACGCCGCCTATTAGAAGTAGTAACCGATGTTCATGTACAGCTGGTTCTCCCACTGATTACTGCCCCCGGCTCCCAGACTCTGGGTATAGCTGCTGCCACCGATGTACGGGTCGTTCTTGCCGATCAACCATTCCGTGGCAATCCACAATTTGCTGAACGAGAACGACGTACCGAGGATCACCCGCTGTGAAGTCTTGAATTCATTGTCGGATTTGTCGAACGCGCTGTAGTTGGCATACAGCTTCACTCCGCTGATCTGATCGAACAGGTACTTGCCACCCACGTCGTAACTCAAGTCCGCGACATACAAGTTGCCACGGCTGGCGACGTTGAAGGTGCCGTCATAGCCACCCAGCGTCACCACACCATT
Source organism: Pseudomonas sp. (assembly GCF_050739995.1). GTDB lineage: Bacteria > Pseudomonadota > Gammaproteobacteria > Pseudomonadales > Pseudomonadaceae > Aquipseudomonas. Next base: position 2,864 of record NZ_JBOICG010000739.1, read on the forward strand.
AGTGCCTTCGTTGCGCGGCGACATCTGTTGGCGCGCCGCCTGCAGTTGCAGGCCCCATGGGCCGTTCTTGCCCAGGTAGTGGATGGCCACGGCGTTGCGTCGGCCGTCATTGCCGGTGTCTTTGTTTTCCAGTGTGGAGGTCAGGCCGGACAGGCCGACTTCGGATTACCAGGCGCCCAGGTCCATGGCCTTGGCCACGCGCACCACCACGGTGTTGCGTTCCTGGTTATTGCTACCGTCGGCCACGTAGCTGTCGGCTTCGGAGATCACGCTGGAATAGGTCACGCCCTTGCTGGTCCCTTTTCCTTGCCATGCAGGACGCAGGTAGTAACCGGCCTGGATGTTCCAGTCGCCGCTTTGCTGGATGTACTTGGTGCCGACCTGTTGCACGTCTTCCAGGCCGATCACGTTGCCCAGGGTTTCATAGAAGGTGCTGCCGAAATACGGTTGCAGACCGAACGGTACGGTGTTCAGGCCCACTTGCACTTGTTGGTTCGGGTTGAACTTGTAGCCCACCCAGGCGAACTTGGCGAACTGGATGTCGCCGTAGTTCTTGGTGTACTGGTAAGGGTATGAGCGCCCATAGAAACGGTACTGCGCCTCACCGATCCAGGTGTCGGAATTGTATTTGGCGCTGAGGAAGGCGGTGTCGAGGCCGAACTTCTGGATGTCGCGGTCCGGGTCATAGTCCCAGCGTGCACGCACGGCGCCGCCGAGGTCGAGGTTGTCGGTGACCTGATAGGCCATGGCCGGTGCCGCGAGGGCGCCGAGCACGGGAGCCAGGGCGATGTAGCGTAAGGTTGGTCGCATGGTTTTACTCTCGTTATTCGTTATTTTGGGCGACAGCAGCCCGTTGCCGCAGCGAACGCTGCGGCGTCGGGAAAGGGGTGGAACTCAGTGCGCGGTGGGGCGGATCAGCCGCAGCGGCGGCCCAGCTGCCGGTAGCTGGCTAGCCCCCGGCGCCGCGGCGAGTAGAGCCTGGGTGTAGCTGTTTTGTGGCCTGAGCAGGACCTGTTCGGCCGTGCCGTATTCGACCACTTCGCCTTGGCGCATCACCGCGATGTGGTCGCTGATCTGCGCCGCCACGCGCAAGTCATGGGTGATAAACAGGATGCTCAGGTTCAACTGCTTCTGCAGGTCCGCCAGCAGTTCCAGCACCTGTTTTTGCACCGACACGTCCAGCGCCGACACGCTTTCATCGGCGATCAGCACTTCCGGGCGCATGGCCAAGGCACGGGCAATGCCGATGCGTTGGCGCTGGCCACCGGAAAACTGCCGGGGCTTGCGCTTGAGGGCATCGCGCTTGAGGCCTACCTGTTCGAGCAAATCACCGGCCTCGGCCCAGGCATCCTTGGCGGATAACCCACGCAATTGCGCGGCACGGGCAATGATGTCGCCGACGCGGTGGCGTGGGTTGAGCGAGCCATACGGGTCTTGGAAGATCATTTGGATACGCCGCCGGTTGGCCGCCAGGGCCGAGCCGTGCAAGGTCAGGAAGTCGGTATCGCCGACCCACACATGACCGCTGTCGCTGTCGACCAGGCGAATCGCGGCCTTGACCAGGGTGCTTTTGCCCGAGCCGGACTCACCGACAATCGCCAACGTCTTGCCCCGTGGCAGGTTCAGCGACACATTGCGTAGCGCCGCCACGGCACTCCCGCCGACGTTGTAGGTTTTGGTCAGATGCTCGATGCGCAACGCCATTTCGCCATCGGCGCAAGGCGCATGCAGTTCGGGATGCAGCGCCGGCACCGCCGCAATCAGCTTGCGTGTATAGGCATGGGCCGGAGCGTTCAGGACCTGATTGCGCTCGCCGATTTCCACCAGGCAGCCGCCTTCCATCACCGCAATGCGGTCGGCAATCTGTGCCACCACGCCAAAGTCGTGGGTGATAAACAGAATGCCATGCTGGCCGCGCCCACGCAGGTCGCGCACCAGCTTCAGTACTTGGGCCTGAGTAGTCACGTCAAGGGCAGTGGTCGGTTCGTCGGCGATCAACAAATCCGGGTTCATCGCCAAAGCCATGGCAATCACCACGCGCTGGCATTGGCCGCCCGACAGTTGGTGGGGAAAACTGTTGGCAATGCGCGGCGGGTCGGGCAACTGGGTGGATTCGAGTAGCGCGAGCATGCGTTCGCGGCGATCGTGCCGGGGCATCTGCGGCGCATGGATAGCGAAGATTTCTTCGACCTGCTTGCCGATGCGAATGGCCGGGTTCAACGCCGCCATCGGCTCCTGGAAAATCATTGCGATACGGTTGCCGCGCAGTTGGCGCAGGCGTGCCTCGTCCAGGGTACAGATGTCGTCGCCGAGGAAGTCGATGACCCCACCGGCATGGCGCAGGCCCTTGGCGTAATCGCCCATGATCGCCGCCGACAGCACCGATTTACCCGAGCCGGACTCGCCGATCACGCACAGGATTTCGCCCTTGCGCACATCCAGGCTGATGCCGTGCACGGCGTGGCTGCGGTCGGCGCCAGGGGGCAGTTCAATCGACAGGTCTTGCACACGCAAAACGGGTTCTGGGTTCATGCTCAATTCCTTGCGCCTTGCTGGGCGTTTTCATCCAGGCCATCTGCCAGCAGGCTCAAGCCCAGCATCAGGGTAGAGATGGCGATGCACGGGAAGATCACCAGGTGCGGGAACGCAATGGCCATGGCACGGCCGTCGTTGATCATGCCGCCCCAGTCTGGCGTGGGCGGCGGCAGGCCGAGGCCGAGGAAGCCCAAGGCGCCGATCATGATCGCGGTGTAGCCGATGCGCAGGCAGAAATCGACGATCAACGGCCCACCGCAGTTGGGCAGGATCTCCACCAGCATGATGCGCAACGAACCTTCACCCTGGGTGATGGCGCTGAGCACGTAGTCGCGGGAGCGGATGTCGATGGTCAGCGCCCGCATGATGCGGAAGATCGCCGGCGCACTGGTAAAGGTCACCGCAATCAGAATGTTCAGGGCCGAGGCGCCGAGGGCAATGATGATCACGATGTACAACACCAGTACCGGGAACGACAGCACGGTGTCGGCCACATACGACAGCACCGCATCGACCCAGCCATTGAAGTAACCGGCGCACAGGCCCATGGCGATGCCCACGGCAAACGCGGTGAGCGTGGCGAGGATCGACCAGAACAACACCGTGCGCGTCCCCCAGATCAACCGCGAGAGAATGTCGCGGCCGATCATGTCGGTGCCCAGCAGGAAGCTCTGGCCGTTGTCTCCAGCGGTCATCGGCGTGAGCAGTGGGGTGAAGCTTTCCAGCGGATCATGGGGTGCCAGCCACGGGGCCAGCAGCGCAATCACCGCCCAGCCTCCCACCAGCAGCAGGCCGAGCAAGGCCAATGGATGTTTGAAGGCATGCAGACGGCTCATTGGGCACCTCCGCCGAGACTGCGCAGGGTGATGCGCGGGTTGAGCCAGGTATAGGCCAGGTCCGAGAAGATCTTGGTGATGCCGACGACGACCGCACTGACCATGGCGCAGGCTTCGATCAGGTACACGTCATGGTTCAGCGACGCGGTATACAGCAGCGAGCCGAAGCCCTTGTAGGCAAAGAACACCTCGACCACGATCACGTTGGACAGCAACCACGGGATGTAGAGCATGATCACCGTGATAGGGGCGATCAGCACATTGCGCAGGGCGTGGCGCACCACGATGCGCGCGGTGGAGGCGCCTTTTAGCCGTGCCGTGCGGATGTAGGGTGACTGCATCACTTCGACCATCGACGCTCGAGTGATGCGCGCCAGATAGCCTATGCCGAACAGGCACAGCACCATCAACGGCAGCACCAATTGCACAGCGCTGAAACCGTCACTCATGCTGCTCACGCCGGGCAGCCAGTTGAGCCAGAACACGAAGATCGCCGAGACGAACACCGCGCTGGCGAAGTCGGGAATCGAGGTCGTGACGATCGACAGGCACGACACCAGTCGATCAAGCAGCGAGCCTTGGCGGATGCCGGCGAGAATCCCCAGGGTCAACGCCACGGGCACCATCACCAGCAACGCCAGCCCGGCGAGGGTCAGGGTTTGCATCAGGTTCGGCAGCAACAACTTGAGCACCGATTCACGGAAGTACACCGAGGTGCCCCAGTCGCCGCTGACAAAGTCCTTGAGCCACACCAGGTAGCGCCACACAAAGGGTTGGTTGTAGCCATGCTCCACCAGCCACGCGGCGCGCTGGTCGGCGGCCGAGTAGGGGCCAAGGACGTTGATGGCGACGTCATCGATGTTCAGTTCCAGGGCCAGGAACACGATCAATGACACCGACAACAGGGTCGCCAACAGCATCAGCAGTTTGCGCAATAGAAAATGAGCCATCAGGTGCATGCTCCGACGGAAGATGGGAAAGAGGGTTACGCCTTTGAATCAGGCGCTCAGCCACACATTGCCCATGGGGTAGAAGTCGGAAGGGTGTACCTCGAAGCCCTGCACCTTTTTGCTCACGGCAGTGAACTTGTCGCCCCAGAACGGCTGCACGATCACGCAGGCGTCCTGCAGGATCTGCTCGACGCTTTGCATGGCCACGGCGCGTTGCTTGGGATCGATGATGCCCATGGCCTTGTCCAGCGCGGCGTCGAAGTCGGGGTCGCTGTAGTGGCTTTCGTTCCAGGCGCCGCCGCCGCGATAGGCCAGCTCCAGGGACATCACCCCAAGCGGACGATGGGCCCAGTAGGTGAGGCTGAACGCGGCCTTGTCCCAGATCGGCCAGTACTGTGCGGCAGGCACCACTTTGAGGTTGATGCGAATCCCGGCTTCCAGGCAGTTCTGTTGCAGGATCTGCGCGCAGTCCTGCTCATAGCGGCCCTGGGTGTTGCCCACGATCAGGTCGATGTCCAGGCCATTGGGGAAGCCGGCCTCGGCCAGCAGTTTTTTCGCCGCTGCCACGTCGCGGTTGCGCTTGGGCAGTGGGAAATATTCGGGGTGGGAGGGCGCTACATGGTGGTCTTCACCCAGGGTGCCCATGCCGCGATAGGCGATCTTGAGCATCTGCGCATTGTCGGCACACAACACCACGGCTTTGCGGATGCGCAGGTCGGTGAACGGCTTCTGGTCGCAGGCCATGCGCATCACCACGGTCTGCGCGGATTTGCAGCTGAGCAACTGGGCGCCGGGCAGGCGCTTGGCCAGGTCCAGTTCGGCCACGGTCACCCGGTACAGCACGTCGACTTGGCCGGCCTGCAGGGCGGCGAGGTGGGTGGACACGTCGGTGCCCATGTCGATGTAGCGCAGTTCGTCGAGGTTGGCGGGCTTGCCCCAGTAATCGGCACGCTTGGCGAAGGTCGCCTGCTTGTTCACGGCGAATGACACCAACTTGAATGGTCCGGTGGCCAATGGGTTTTTCGCCCAGTCATCACCGGCCTTGAAGCTGCGGTGCACGATGGCGCAGGTGAAGGCGTTGAGCATCTCCGGGATCGCCAGCATCGGCCGCTTGAGTTGCAGGCGGAATTGGTAATCGCTGACTTTTTCGAAGGCCTTGATGTCCTGGAACGCCGTGCGGTTCACCGACTTGGAATCGGCGGCGATCCAGCGTTCGATGTTGTGTTGCACATCGTCGACGTTGAAGCGGTCGCCGTTACTCCACTGCACGTCCTGGCGCAGGTTGAAGGTCCAGGTGGTGAGGTCGTCGGACGGGCTCCAACTTTCGGCGAGGTAAGGGTGCGTGATGTTGTCGGCGTCGACCCAGGTCAGGTATTCCAAGGCATTGCGCAACAGGTTTGATGCTTCGATCCAGGTGATCAGCATCGGGTCCTGGATTTCCTGGATCGCACAGGCAAAGCGCAGGCTGCCGCCTTGGCGTGCGGGCGTGGCCTCGGCAGCCTGGGCGTCGTTGCCGAGCAGGGCCGAGCCGATGAAGCTTGAGGCGCTGGCGAGGGTAATGCCGAGGAGGGTGGCGGTGCGCAGAAACTGGCGACGATTGATCTCACCGCTCTGCACCTGATTGCACAGGGCTTCGATGGCAGGGTGCGGCGTAGTGCCGGCCAGGGTCGCTAATTCTTTGGAATCGGACATGGGGCTGCTCTCATGTTGTTTTTATTAGAGATGCCCGCAGTTTTGTCATCAGTGCTGCGATCGACAAACGATTAAATCGGCGGTCAAACGTTCGTTAAATGCATGTTAGTCGGCTCGACGAAGGAAAAACGTTGAGATAGACGGGCCGGTAGATACAAAAAATCATGTTGGCTAGGAGGTTTCCTACATGGCGTGGGATGCTTGGCACCTCGTCAGCCGTTTTCGAGTGCCCTTCATGAAACGCAAAATGCCCGGTCTCAATGCCCTCAAAGCCTTCGAAGTCGCCGGCAGTACTGGCAGCTTTACCCGGGCTGCGGAGCTGTTGAACGTGACCCAGAGTGCGGTCAGTCGCCAAGTACGCCAGCTTGAAGAACAGTTGGGGGAGAACCTGCTGGAGCGGCGCCATCACCACCTCGAACTCACCAGCGCCGGGCGCGTTTTGCTGCGGGCGTTGAACCAGTCCTTCGACAAGATCGAACTGACGGTGCGCAGCATCCAGCAGAAAACCCACTCCAACCGCCTGCACGTCAACGCACCGCCGACCTTCACCAGCCGCTGGTTGATGCCGCGCTTGGGGCGTTTGCGTGAGGCCCATCCGGAATTGGAGTTGAGCATCACCACGTGCCTGCAAGACAGCCTGGCGCAGACCAGCACGCTCGATTGCGCCATTCGTTTCGGCAATGGCGAGTGGGATGGCCTGGACAGTTCGTTGCTGATCCAGGAGCGGCACATCGCGGTGTGCGCGCCGTCGCTGTATGCCCGGGAATGCAGTGATGGCGTGGACCTGAATCGCATGACCTTGTTGCATGTGTTGGCCAGTGAGGATCAGCGTTACCTGACGTGGAAGCACTGGCTGGACGCGGCACGGATTCATGGGGTGGATACGCAGGGCGGCTATGAATTCGACCTGCTGGACCTGGCGATTCGGGCGGCGACGGATGGGTTGGGGATTACCATTGCGGATTGGCATATGGTCGCGGCGGAACTGGCCAGCGGGCAGCTGACGCAGGTATTGAATGTGCACGTGGAAGGGCATCAGTCCTATTGGCTGGTGACCCGGCCGGAGCAGACGGACTCGCCGCAGTTACAGGTGTTCGGGCAGTGGTTACAGGAGGAGATCTGGTTGGCGCAGCGGCAGTTGGAGCCGTCTACGGCGGCGGGTTGATTGGGTTTTTGATAGGGGGTATATCCGTTATTTAGGTAACGGCGGCTTAGGGTTCCGCTCTTTCAGCGGGTCACTTTTGGAAAGGCCTGTATGGACCGGACACATGGTTGACGGGGCGCCTCAGATCAAAAGCAAGATCAAGAGCTACTCGCTTCGCATTGTGGGTTGGGTGAGTGTTCACGTCGCTTTTCTGTGGGAGCTGGCTTGCCTGCGATGGCATCGACTGGGTGTGTCTGATTTACCGAGTTGCCTGCATCGCAGGCAAGCCAGCTCCCACATTTTGACCCCATTCGGGTTTACGGATATGTACACCAATCCCACCTAACCTTCGTTTTTCTCACGTTACCCCACCCAATAAGTCGTTTGCCCGCCCCCCTAACAACGACAAAACTGCATGTCACTCGCAAAACAACAACGTTGGGCAAACCACATGCAATTCGAGCGCAATTTCTACAATGGCCAGTTCGTGGAACCGGCCAGCGATGCCCTGATCGCCGTCTACAACCCTGCCGATGAAACCCTCGTAGGCCACGTCAGTGCGGCCACCGCTGATGAAGCCATCGCCGCCGTCGACGCCGCCGCCATCGCCCAGAAAACCTGGGGCAAGCTCACCAGCATTGAGCGTGCCGAGCACCTTCGCGCGTTTGCCGATGCCCTGGACAGCCGCGCCGTAGCCATCGGCACGGCCTTGGCGAGCGAGTCCGGCAAGAGTGTCAGTGACGCCAGCAACGAAGCCCGTTATGCCGCGCAGATCACCCGTTACCACGCCGAATGGGCGCGCCGTATCGAAGGCGAGATCATCCCCAGCGACACCCCGGACGAAAACCTGTTCCTGCAACGCGAGCCGATTGGTGTAGTGGCTTGCCTGATTCCGTTCAATTACCCGGTGTACACCTTGTTGCGCAAGATCGCTCCGGCGTTGATTGCTGGTAACACCGTGGTGGTGCGGCCGAGCAACAACACGCCGCTGTCGGCGTTTGAAATCGCCAAGGCGGTGGTCGCCGCGGGGATTCCCGCCGGTGTGATCAATATCCTGACCATGGACCATGCGACCGCCGCCAGTGTCTGTACCCACAAGGCCGTCGGCCTGATCACACTCACCGGCAGCGTGAACGCCGGGCGTATCGTGCTGGATTACTGCAAGGCCAACATCGCCAAGCCGTCCCTGGAGCTGGGCGGCAAGACGCCGGCGATCATCGAAGCCGATGCCGACCTGGAAAAAGCCGCCAGCGCCATCGTCGCGTCCAAGACCACGCACTGCGGCCAGCTGTGCACGGCGGTGGAGCGCGTGTATGTGCATGAAAGCGTCTACGACACGTTTCTCGCACTGCTGAAAGCCAAGATCAGCGCCGTGAAGTTCGGCGACCGCGCCAAGGATGAAAGCCTGATGGGGCCGCTGGTCAACGCCAATTCCCGGAAGAACATCCACGCCATGGTCGAGCGTGCCATCGCCGACGGTGCTGTACTGGAAACAGGCGGTGTGCTGCCCGAAGGGCCGGGGCATTTCTACCCGCCGACCTTGCTCAGCAACTGCCGGCAGGGCATGGAAATCATCCAGGAAGAAATCTTCGGCCCGGTGCTGCCGGTGCTCAAGTACCGCGACATCGATGAAGCGCTGAGCATGGCCAACGACCATCAGTTCGGCCTGTCCTCGGTGCTGTACACCGAGAACTACCGCACGGCGATGAAAGTGGCGAATGCCATCGAGGCCGGCGAGTTGTACGTCAACCGCACCCCGGCCGACCCGTATCAGGGGTTCCACGCCGGTTGGAAACGCTCAGGGCTGGGCGGCGATGACGGTAAGCACGGGATGCTTGAGTTCACCCAGACCCGCTTGGTGGTCATGAAGTACTGATCCACGCACACCTGCTGCACCTTTAATAAAAACAATTATCAGGGCACCCGCACATCGGGTGCCTGAGGTCCACACGATGTCCAAGCCTGCACCCGTTGCCCAGGTTTCCGTTGCCGTGTCCGCGGCGAACAGCGACAAAGCCAGTCGCTATTTCCAATTGCTGTTACTGGTGTTGGCCGCCGGGGCGATCTACCCGATCCTCTACCTGCGCCAGGTCTACCAGACCACCATGCTCGACGTGTTCCACATCAACCACAGCGAGCTGGGTTACCTGTACTCCATGCTCGGCACGATCTTTTTGCTCAGCTACCTGCCCAGCGGCTGGCTGGCCGACCGTTTGCCGCCGCGCTTTTTGATCTTCTTCTCCCTGGTCGCTACCGGCGCACTGGGCATGTGGTACGCCAGCGTGCCGTCGATGACTGGCCTGATGATCATCTTCGGCTGCTGGGGGCTGACCACTGGCCTGACGTTCTGGGCCTCGGTGCTCAAGCGCGTGAAGATGATTGCCCATCACACCGAACAGGGCCGTTTCTTCGGCATCCTCGACGGGGGGCGTGGGTTGGTGGAAGCCTTGCTCGCCACCGTCGCCTTGGGGTTGTTCGCCTACGCTACCGAGACGCGCAACGAGTCGGCGGCCGAAGGTTTCAAGCATGTCGTGTACCTGTACTCGTTCATCTGTATCGCCATTGGCTGTGGTCTGGTACTGCTCAAAGACCCCAAGTCCCTGGCAGAAACCGCAGCGGTGGAGAAGGGCAAGTTCAACCTGATCGCCGACCTGACCACCTTGGTGAAAATCCCCGAGTTGTGGCTGGTGACCGCCATCGTGTTTTGCGGTTATCACATGTTCTGGGCCACCTACAGCTTCTCCGACTACCTGCAAGGCAGCGGCATGACCGCCGTGATGGCCGGCACTATCACCACCATCAAACTGTGGATGCGTCCCATCGGCGGCATCGGTGGCGGTTGGCTGGGGGATAAGTTCTCGAACATCTCGGTACTGATCGTCGCACTGGCACTGGTGACCCTGGCGATGGTCGGGTTGATCCTGTTCCCGGCGTTCAACAGCCTGGGCTTGCTGATCGGCACGGTGATCTTCATCGGCCTGATGACCTACGCGATCCGTGGCCTGTACTGGGCGATCCTCGACAGCTGCGACATCCCGCTGCGCATCACTGGCCTAGCCATCGGCATTGTCTCGGTGGTGGGCTACTTGCCGGACACGTTTATCCCGCTGATCAATGGCTACCTGACGGAAACCTACCCAGGCAAGGCTGGCTACAACCTGTATTTCGGCTACATCGCCTTCATCGGCGTGCTTGGCACCCTTGCGGCCTTGACCCTGCGCGCCCGAATCAACCGTAAAAAATTCAACCAGACAGGTGCCTGAGATGAAAATCGTCGCCCTTGAAACCCACATCGTTGCTGTTCCACCACCGCATATCGGTGGCATGTACTGGCTGTTCGTCAAGCTCAAGACCGACTGCGGCATCGAAGGCGTCGGCGAGATCTACGCCGCTACGTTCGGCCCCAAGGCCATGCTACCGATCATCGAGGACGTGTTTGAGCGCTACCTGCTCAACCACGACCCGCACCATATCGAGCGCTTCTTCCGCCAGGCCTATTCCAGCGGTTTCACCCAGCGCCCGGACCTGACCATGATGGGCGTGGTCAGCGGCCTGGAAATGGCCTGCTGGGACATCATCGGCAAGGCCGCCAACAAGCCGGTCTACGAGCTGCTCGGCGGCAAGGTCAACGAGCGCCTGCGTTCCTACACCTACTTGTACCCAGTCAACAGCAAGGGCGAGTACGACTACGACGACCCGGACCTGGCCGCCGAGTGCGCCATCGAGAACATGAAAAAGGGCTTCACGGCGGTGAAATTCGACCCGGCCGGGCCGTACACCGCGTACTCCGGCCACCAGATCTCCCTGGAAGTGCTGGAACGCTGCGAGACGTTCTGCCGCAAGATCCGCGAAGCGGTGGGCGACAAGTGTGACCTGTTGTTCGGCACTCACGGGCAGATGGTGCCGTCATCGGCGATCCGCCTGGCCAAGCGCCTGGAGAAATACGACCCACTGTGGTTCGAAGAGCCGGTGCCGCCAGGCCAGGAAGAGGCCATGGCCCAGGTCGCGGCCAAGACCAGCATCCCGATTGCTACCGGTGAGCGGCTGACCACCAAGTACGAATTCTTCAAGCTGCTGCAAGCCGGTGGTGCATCGATCCTGCAAATGAACGTGGCGCGCTGCGGCGGGCTGCTGGAGGCCAAGAAGATCGCGAGCATGGCCGAAGCCTACTACGCACAGATCGCGCCGCACCTGTACAACGGGCCGATTGGCGCGGCGGCGAGCTTCCAATTGGCGACTTGCACGCCGAACTTCCTGATCCAGGAAAGCATCATGACCTGGGGCGGTTTCCACGCCGAAGTGCTGACCAAGCCACTGCAATGGGAGGACGGCTACATCATCCCGTCCACCGAGCCCGGGCTGGGTGTGGAACTGAATATGGACGTGGTGCGCAAGCACACGCCGTATACCGGCGAACGCCTGCATTTGCAGATGGCGCCGACCCCGGCTGACGTCAAAGACACTTCGCCCGCCAAGGGCTAAAAAACGACTTACGCGGTAACTGTGAATGACATATGACTACATCATCGCCGGGGCTGGCGCCGCAGGCTGCGTCCTGGCCAACCGGTTGTCCGCCTCGGGCCAATACTCCGTGTTGCTGCTGGAGGCTGGCGGCAAGGACAGTTCCTGGTGGTTCAAGATCCCGGTCGGTTTCGCCAAGATGTATTACAACCCGACCTTCAACTGGATGTACTACAGCCAGCCGCAAAAGCAACTGGCCGGGCGTGAAATCTACGCGCCACGGGGCAAGGTGCAGGGCGGCTCGGGCTCGATCAACGCGATGATCTACGTGCGTGGCCAGGCCCATGATTTCAACGATTGGGCGGCCAACGGCAACGATGGCTGGGGCTTCAACGACGTGCTGCCGTATTTCCGCAAACTGGAAAATCACCCGTTGGGTGACACCGAGTACCACGGCGGCAGCGGCCCCATCAGCATCACGCCGATGAAGGGCCAGACACATCCCATCTGCGATGTGTTTCTCAAGGGCTGCAAACAGCTCGGCTATGGCTTGAGTGATGACTTCAACGGGCCGAATTTCGAAGGCGCGGGCCTGTATGACGTCAATACGCGCAATGGCGAGCGTTGCTCCAGCAGCTTTGCGCATCTGCATCCGGCTCTCAGTCGTCCGAACCTGACCGTAGAGCTGCATGCTCTGGTCGACCGTGTGCTGTTCGACGACCAGCAGCGCACCACCGGCATTGCTGTCACCCAGCACGGCGTGGCACGTACCTTTACGGCTCGCAAGGAAGTGATCCTGTGTGCCGGCGCGGTAGACACGCCGAAGATCCTGCAATTGTCCGGCGTGGCTGACCAGCAGTTGCTGGCCGAGCACAACATCCCGCTGGTCAAGCACCTGCCCGCCGTAGGGCAGAACCTGCAGGACCACCTGTGCGCCAGCTACTACTACAAGGCCAATATCCCGACCCTGAACGATGAACTCAGCTCACTGTTCGGCCAACTGAAGTTGGGCCTCAAGTACTTGTTTACCCGCAAGGGGGCGCTGGCCATGAGCGTCAACCAGGCCGGTGGTTTCTTTCGCGGCAACGACGAGCAGAGTGATCCGAACCTGCAGCTGTACTTCAACCCGCTGTCGTACCAGATCCCGAAAAACAACAAGGCCAGTCTCAAGCCCGAGCCGTATTCCGGGTTCCTGCTGTGCTTCAACCCGTGCCGGCCGACCAGCCGCGGCACCATCCGCATTGCTTCCAAAAACCCACGGGACGCGGCGCTGATCGACCCCAACTACCTGAGCACCCAAAAGGACATCGATGAGGTGATCCAGGGCAGCCGGTTGATGCGCAAGATCATGCAGGCGCCGGCGCTCAGGGGCATCACCGTGGCTGAGGTTTTGCCGGGGGCGGCGGTGCAGACCGACGAGCAGATGCTGCAATATTTCCGCGAAAATAGCGGCTCCATCTACCACCTGTGCGGCTCCTGCGCCATGGGCTCGGACACGCAGGTATCGGTGGTGGACAAGCGCTTGAAGGTGCATGGGCTGGACGGGTTGCGCATAGTCGATGCGTCGATCTTCCCGAACGTGACCTCGGGCAACACCCATGCGGCGGTGTTGATGGTGGCGGAGAAGGGCGCGGATCTGATTTTGCAGGATGCTTGAGGGTCAGATATGTAAACGATGTCCCCGGTTTGTACCGGGGCAAGCCCGCCCACGACTGGATCAGATCACGTGCGCTCGCTGCAATTCTGTCAGGGACAACGCTTTCAGTTGCGCCAGCAGTGGATCACGGCGGTCCCTCGGGTGCGGCAGGTCCACCGCCAATGCCTGGCGAATGCTGCTTGGCCGGTTGCCCATCACCAGTACCCGATCACTCAAGTACAACGCCTCGTCCACATCGTGGGTCACCAATAGCAACGCGATGGCGTGATGCTCGGCCAGTTGCAGCAGCAAGTCCTGCAGCTTCATACGGGTAAATGCATCCACTGCGCTGAACGGCTCATCCAACAGCAAGACCTGCGGTCGCGAATACAGGCCACGGGCGATGGCCACCCTTTGCGCCATGCCCCCGGACAATGCCTTGGGCAGCGCCTGGGCAAAGCCCTTGAGGCCGACTTCCTCGATCAATTGCGTGACCCAGGCCTTATCGTAGTGGTTGTCGTCGCTGAAACCGATGTTCTGCTCCACTGTAAGCCAGGGCATCAGACGGGGTTCCTGGAACACAAATGCGACTTCGCCATCCGGGCTGCGCAGTTCACCCTGATAGTCCTTTTCCAGCCCGGCGACGATACGCAACAGTGTACTTTTGCCACAGCCGCTTGGCCCCAACAGGCTCACGGTTTCGCGAGGTTGCAAGGCCAGTCTCACGTCTTTCAACACTAAGGTGTCGGTGAAGCTCTTTCGCTCCACACGAATATCCAATAACGGCGATGTAGTCACTGCTCCGCCCCTTGACCGTTGAAGGTGTCGCGCCACGCCAGGCAGCGTTTTTCCAGTGCCGCGAGCAGGCCATCGCTGACCTTCCCCAACAGCGCCAATACGATGATCGCCGCCAGCACAATGTCCGGCCGTGAGGTTTCGCGCCCATCGCTGAGCAAGTAGCCCAAACCCTTGGTGGCTGCGATCAGCTCAGCCGCCACCAAGAACATCCACGCCAGGCTCAAGCCGCTGCGCATGCCGGTAAACAAGCCGGGCAGGGCGGCGGGCAGGAGAATGCGGCGTACCAATCGGCGTCGACTAAAGCCATACATTTGCCCGACTTCCACCAGCTTGCGGTCGATATCGCGGATGGCCGCGACGCCATTGAGGTACACCGGGAAGAACGCACCAATCGCGATCAGCACGATCTTCGAGGTTTCATCGATACCGAGCCACAACAGCAGCAGCGATACCCAAGCCAAGCTCGGGATCGAACGCAACCCGGCGAACGTCGGCTCCAAATAAGCCTCGGCCTCACGGCTCAACCCTACCCAGGCGGCAAATACCAGGGCCAGGCTGGCGCCGATGGCAAAGCCCAGCAGCACCCGGCCGAGGCTGGCGCTGATGTGCTTCCACAGTGCGCCCTCGGCCAGCTGCGTCAGGGTCACGGCAATTTCGCTGGGCGCCGGCATCTGGTACGACGGCAACCACCCCATCCGCACCACCCCTTCCAGGATCAGCAGGATCAGCACCGGCAACACCAGGCCCTTGAGCCTACGTGGCCAGGCGCTGCGGTTGATCACCTGCGGCGCCGCCAGGGGCAAAGCTTGGGTTTTGCTGGTCATCACGCGCCCCTTATTGACTGAACGAGGTGTCGATCAACTGGTCGATCACCTGGTCTACATTCACTCCGCGACGCACCAGTTCCTCAGACACCAGGATCGGCGCCGCGGCCTTGGACGACACGACATCCTTGCGGCTCAAGAACGGTGTGCTCAAGTCGGTGCGCGACAGTTGCAGCTTGGCCACTTCCAACGGCAGGCCCGACTCGTCGGCCAGCAGCTTGGCGAATTCATCTGGGTGCTTCACCGCCCAGTCACGGGCTTTTTCGTAGGCGCCGAGCACTTTGGTGATGGTCTGTGGATGCTCCTTGGCGAACTTCTCGGTGACGCTGACCACGCCATAACTGTTGAAGTCCTTGTTGCGATAGAGCAAGCGCGAACCGGCCTGGATTTCACTGGCGGCCATATGCGGGTCGAGGCCGGCCCAGGCGTCTACATCGCCTTTCTCCAGGGCGATGCGGCCATCCGGGTGTTGCAGGTGCACCAATTCCACATCGTCCTTTTTCAGCCCGGCCTTTTGCAGGCTGCGCAGGGTGAACAGGTACGGGTCGGTACCTTTGGTGGCGGCGATTTTCTTGCCCTTGAGATCGGTGACACTTTTAAGCGGCGAGTCCTTGCGTACCACCAGGGCAGTCCACTCGGCGCGGCTGTATACGTACACCGATTTGATCGGGCTGCCATTGGCGCGGCTCAACACCGCAGACAGGCTGGCGGAAGACGCGAAGTCGACGCCGCCGCTATTGAGGTACTCCAGGGACCTGTTGCTGCCCTGGCTCAATACCCAGCCGACCTTGGCGTTTGGCAAGGCCTGCTCCAGCCAGCCGAAGTGCTTGAGCACCAGGCTTACGGGCGAATAGTAGGCGTAGTCGAGGGTGACTTGGGCGGGATCTGTCTCGGCGGCAAAGGCCTGCGGTTGCAGGCACAGGGCGAGGGCGAAGACGCCCAGTAAGCGTTGGGTAATGGGTTTCATGGAACAGCTCCGGAAGGCGTTGAGAGGAGGCTTTTCTTATATTCTTAAAAATTAGTTGGCATGTTCCATCATGCTTTTCAGGAATATGCAGTCTCTGTGCCAGCTGGTTCGGAGG
>NZ_JBOICG010000740.1:0-6214 GCF_050739995.1 Pseudomonas sp.
GCGATGGCATCACCTCGGTAAGACTGATACACCGAGGCGCCTATATCGCAGGCAAGCCAGCTCCCACATTGACCGTGCCCGACATCCAGGCTGCGGTGTGGCTTTAGTTGCTCTTCACCGCATAGTCCGGCTTTTTGTCATTGCCTGGGATGTACGGGCTCCACGGCTGTGCCCGAATCGGTTCCTGGGTTTGCCACACCACCGAGAACTGCCCATCGGCCTGGATCTCGCCGATCATCACCGGCTTGTGCAGGTGGTGGTTGGTCTTGTCCATGGTCAGGGTGAAGCCCGACGGTGCGGCGAAGGTTTGTCCGCCGAGCGCTTCACGCACTTTGTCGACGTTGGTGGACTTGGCTTTCTCCGCCGCCTGCGCCCACATATGGATGCCCACGTAGGTGGCTTCCATTGGGTCGTTTGTCACCGCTTTGTCGGCGCCCGGCAGGTTGTGTTTCTTGGCGTAGGCTTTCCAATCCGCGACGAATTTCTTGTTCATCGGGTTCTCAACGGACTGGAAGTAGTTCCACGCGGCGAGGTTGCCCACCAGTGGCTTGGTGTCGATGCCGCGCAGTTCTTCTTCACCCACGGAGAACGCTACCACCGGCACCTCGGTGGCCTTCAAACCCTGGTTGGCCAGCTCCTTATAGAACGGCACGTTGGAGTCGCCGTTCACGGTGGAGATCACCGCCGTCTTGCCGCCCGCCGAGAACTTCTTGATGTTGGCCACGATGGTCTGGTAATCGGCGTGGCCGAATGGGGTGTAGACCTCTTCGATATCTTTATCCGCTACGCCTTTGGAGTGTAGGAACGAACGCAGGATCTTGTTGGTGGTGCGCGGGTACACGTAGTCGGTGCCCAGCAGGAAGAAGCGCTTGGCGCTGCCACCTTCTTCGCTCATCAGGTATTCCACTGCCGGGATGGCTTGCTGGTTCGGTGCCGCACCGGTGTAGAACACGTTCGGCGACATCTCTTCGCCTTCATATTGCACCGGGTAGAACAGCAGGCCGTTGAGTTCTTCAAACACCGGCAGCACCGACTTGCGCGACACCGAAGTCCAGCAGCCGAATACCACGGCGACTTTGTCCTGGGTCAGCAACTGCCGACCTTTTTCCGCAAACAACGGCCAGTTCGAAGCGGGGTCGACGACCACGGGTTCAAGCATCTTGCCGTTCACACCGCCCTTGGCGTTGATCTCGTCGATGGTCATCAGCGCCATGTCTTTCAGCGATGTTTCGGAGATGGCCATGGTGCCGGACAGCGAGTGCAGGATGCCGACCTTGATGGTCTCGGCGGCCTGTACGGTCCAGGTCATGCCCATGGCGGCAATGGATGCCGAAAGAGTGAAAGCCTTGATCAAGCTGCGACGCTTCATGGTGCGATCTCCGTGACCGATGTTGTGTTAGGGGGCAAATGAGGGACGTTACGCAGGTGATAGCAAGGGGTGTGCCGAAGTCATCCAACCCTGATGGGCAAGGGCCAAACAAACGTGCAAGCCTGGCTGGTTGCACCAATGTGGCCCCCGATTGCGGCTTCGGGGCACGACGATGTGCTGTTGTGGTGCTTGGTACTGCCGCTACTTATCTACCGGTTGGACAGGGAACTTCACTTCGAGAATGAAAGGCCTGGGCGCTGTGCCCAGGCATTTCTTCCAGGAGTTGTCATGGCTATCAGATTGTCACGTGAAGAGCGGGCTGCCAGTTCAAACCGAGGGGCTTCCAAGTTGCCACCATTGAGCCCTGCTTTTTTGCATGAAGTGGATGCAGCGAACTGGGCTCATCAGGAAATTGGTCAACGACGAGACGTCGAATACGGCGGGGTGATTTTGCGAGACCCGACCGGCCAGTATTTCTCGACCCAGCCGGTGAGGGGCGAGGGTATGCAGTTCGATTTACGGACGGTATTGGGCATCGGCACTGATGGCTACTATCTTCAGCCACAAGGATATACGTGCGTCGCCAGCTACCATTCGCATCCAGCGCAACATGCACTGATTCTCCAGAGAAACCGTAGCTTCGATGAGCGTATGACCAAGGCGTTTCTGGGGTTCTTCTCTGGCCCGGACTTTTATCGAGATGTTCATGACCGTGATTTTTTCCCGTCTTCCTATCTCTCTGGGCCAGATGGATCGTTGATCCGTCATACCCCAACCGGGTCTGCAGCGGAATTCAGTTTTGCCCTGTGGGTGCAGGCCGGAAAACCACCCAACAACCCGGTGGGCGTATACGGTGGGTTTGATGAGTTCATCAAAAAAATCGCCACCTTTGGCTCGCTCAGTTTGATTGTGCCGACCCCGCTTTGGGGAGGCTCCCGCGGCAAAGTGCCATCCGACTGGGTTGTTTTCGAACCTTTTTCCTCGTCAGAGGTGACTGAACAACCCCTGTTCACTGCGATCTTCCCCGACGCGTCCCAGGCGCTGACGGCGGCGTTCTCCTCGCAGCCGCCAGAGGCGGTTGAATCGCACATTGGCGTGGTGCTAAAGCACGTCAATCAGGATCGTTACGTCGCAACTGTTGCATCGCCCGCTCGCGAACCGCTGTTTTCGCTCGATGCGTTGTTTCCAAAGGGGCCAGATGGGCATCCGCAAATACCGGCTGAGTATCGCCTGGAAGCCCTTTATTTCGGTGACGGACCCGAAGTGAGCAAGGTTGCTGCACGAGAAGCCTGGCTGGCCAATGTGTTTTTTTTTCCGACACAGGTGGGGGCGGCTATCCGGGAGGGAAGCAAGACGGTGGCGCTTCAGAATCCCCAGCGTGGTCTTGCCCTCTACATGAGTAGCTCGGATCAGGCGTTGCTTAAGCTCAAAGTCCCTCCCGAGAATCTGGCTACCGAGTTGTTCCAACGAGACAGTGGTGGGGGGATCAATGACAAAGGGGCCCAGGCTGAGATGGCCGCAGGCACGCTGACCCCACGCAATTTTTTGCGCAGGGTGATCGATGCCACCGACCTGTGGGTGGTTCGGACAGGCCAATTCTGGCGTGAGGTCGGGCGGGTGGGTAAGAGCACGGCGGTACTGGCTACGGAGTACCCGCTGGCTTTGAGTGGCTCGTTTCTGTCATCGCGGGATGCTGCGCTGTACGCCCATGAGCAGATTGGCAACACTCGAAATCGTTACCTCGGTGGCTACATACTCAAGGGGCCTGACGGTCGTTTTGTGATCACGCCTCCCAAGCGAAGCCTCGGCAACCCATTTGCGTTCATGCTGTTTTTCCCCATGGACGAGCAAGGTGCACTGATTCCTCCCGAGCACTATGAGCTGCATGCGCGTTATGGCTCCCATCCGGCGCTGTCTATGGTCGATCCCGACTGGGTCAAGCAGCGACACTGGACGCGGGATGAGGCGTTGATCAACCTGCAGGTGTTTTCCTGCGATGAGATGTACTCAATTCTCCTGGCTGGGCGGGTGGCCTACCTTTCCGGGGCGCAGGACTGTTTATTGGAATACGCCCCGAATCGCTCGTCCGAGGAGGCGCTGCTACGGGCTAATCTCAGCCCGTCCGCCGCAGAGCATGGGCTTGCACGCAAGCTTGATCGCGGAGAGATAAAACCCACCGATTGGGTCACGAAATTAGCTTCTGCAGGCGAATTCAAAATCGTCCAGGGCAATTCGTTGTGGGGGCCACGCGGGGTTGTCTACAGTGACTGGACGCCCAATTATGACTATGCACCCAGACTTGGCCCGCTCGACTACGTCACCTATGGTTCTTTGTTCACAACCCTCAATGAGGCCGCCCGCGACCTGCACAAGCGAGTGCATGGTCGCAATCTCGCCGCGCAGGCGTGTTTCGCATTTATCCTCAAGCACAAGGACCAGGAACAGTACATCGCGACCGAAGTGGTAGGAGCTGTCTCCGCCGGCGACTTGTTCGATCTTAGTAGATTGTTTTCTCGAACGAGCCGTGACGAGTTCCTGCTGCCCGAGGGGTTTGAGTTACATGCCTTGTTCAGGTCACAGCAGTGGTCGCCGCAGTGGAGTGCAGTGGCGAATACTTGGCTGACGTTGTATTTCGTCATGCCGGAAGTGCTGTATTCCGCGCTCTATGAAGCTCAGCGTAATCGTACACGCAGCCTACCCATCTACTTTTCCACCCTGGATGGTGCACTGTTGAGTTACCAGCCTTCTCCTATCGACGTAAAAAGTGGCGGCGAGGCGGACAACTTGTTAGCGCAGGCACGTACGCAGCTGGATTCTGGCATCACGACGCATTTGGACTTTGTCAGGCAGTGGGCAACCAAGGGTGAGCTCCAGGTAGTGCGTACCAGCCAGTGTTGGGATGAGATTGGCAAAGTGGGCAGCGATTGGGCTGGCTACAAAACCTTGACTTCGCGGCGCTTGAGCCCCGCGTTTGCCTCACCCGATGATGCGGCACGTCACGCCCTGAGCGCTATCGGTAACCACTTTCGCCGCGCCTATGGTGGGGTCATTCTCAAGCTGGCCAACGGTCTATGCGTGGCCACTGAACCCTTGATACTGCCGCCTCGGGGGGTGACGTTGAACTGGATCTACCCTGACGCCAGCGTTGCTGTGGGACTCTATCCGGGGGGAGGCACGATCATCGCTTGCTACCGTTCTCTGCCCATTCAAGAAGTGCCCATATTGCTGTCGGGCCTACAGAAAACTGTCTACCAAAGCATGATTCCCAGTGCTGTTCTGGCAGAGTTGTTAGACAGAGAGGTGCATATCAAGCGCGAGTACGTTTTCGGGGCGAACGGGGCGATTCTTAGCTATGACCTGTCGGACTCTGAAGAGGAAAAGCTGTTGAGCCGTAAGTTGGTCGCTCTTGACCTCGTCAAAGGTGATTTGGCCGACAACGATTTTGAGCAGCAACTGCGCACGGGAGCGCTGTCACCGCAGAATTTCGTCAATGCTGTGGCCAAGGCCGGCCTCTTGCGCGTCGTGAAGGGGGATGCGTTGTGGGGGAGTCCGAGGACACTCAAGCCTAATTTCGCATTGAATCCATATATCCCGAACCCATTGGCCGTGCGCCAGGTCGCAGCCGACACACCGTGCAGTCCGATTTTTACCCGCGCCCTCGATGCTGTCCGACACGTCCAGCTCGGTTGGAAGCCGCAGGCTCAAGTGGCCTTTGGTTATGTATTAAAGGCATTGGGCAGGGAGCTGTACATGGCGACTTTACCCCTTGTCAGAGAGCACTTTGACGCCTTGAGAGCCGTCTTTGTCGACGGCCAATTACCCCAGGGCTACCTGATGTATGGCTTGTACCTGTGCGCATCGACCGAAACGATCGCACCGGCCAGCGACGAAATGGCCCGGCACTTCTTCACGCCTGTCACGATTCTGAAAGCGCTGATGTACATGACCGCTCCCCGTAACGGAGTGACACTGCCGCTTTACTTGTTGTGTGCGGACGGTGCACTGCTGTGGTTTCGCGCGCCTAAAACAGCAGCTGTGTCGCAGTGGTCGAACAACGTGCGCCACGACGCTACGCGAGTACGTGAAGGCTCCTTGACGGTGCGGGACTATGTACGTCTGTTGGCGGGTATCGGAGAGTTGCACGTTCGGGTCACCAGTCCGACCTGGGGCCGCAAAGAGCAGGTCGATGCACAGTGGTCGCCCAAACGGCCGTCGCACGCTTTTGCTGACGACCCTTACTACCATTCATTCTGTGGCCCGCTGTATTTCTACGCCGATGACGCTGCCCGATACGCTCAGCGATTGATTGCCCCGTTTGTCGACACGTCGTATCTAGGGGCAGTGCTCGTGCCGCCGAAAATTTCCGGGTTTGTCGCGATCGATCCCGTGGAGGATCGCCCCGGCTTTGGCGACAGTACGTTGGAAGGTTTGTTCTGGAAGGATCATGCCGGGTTCGACGTACCGGCCACCAATGTGCTGCGCACCTACAAGATTGCGGCTGTGCATGCCTTTTATAAGTCAATTCCCAGCATGCCTGGCCTGTCTCGGATTGACATCAACCTGCTGGCTAATTTTGTCTCCAGCGATGATCTGGGCAATTACCTTTCAGTCATACGGAGTAACTTACCTGACGCCAAGAGCCTTTACCTGTCTTGTCGCGGGGGAGGGATGCTTAAGTACATACCTGCAATGACAGGGGAGGAAACCGCCATGCTCAGCGCCCGACCAGCAGTCCTCCCCAGTGTGCTGGTGAGTCAGTTACGGCGTGTGGGTGACCTGTCAGTGCTGGTCACCGACAGCTTTTGGAACGCACTGGGACCCTTGGGTGAAAAATCAGATCCAATC
>NZ_JBOICG010000741.1:0-3257 GCF_050739995.1 Pseudomonas sp.
GCGAAAGGAAAAGTCGGCCTTGATCGTAAGTAATACCCTGAGATGGGCTTTTGAAGGTTAACACCGCGACTTCCGGCAGAAAGCCGGTGCAATATATGGAAACAGATCGGTCCCGGCGTGACGGCGAGCGGCCCACCGGCGTCCCGTAAGGGAGAGCGCTGCAAAGATTCCAGCATCCGCAGAGGTGCCCCTCAACCGATGCCTACAACCCGTGAGTGTGCTATGGAACCCGGAAACGCCCAACTGTCGATGACGGTATTGATGACCCCTGACATGGCCAACTTCTCAGGCAATGTCCACGGCGGCACCCTGCTCAAGTATCTCGACGAAGTGGCCTACGCCTGCGCCAGCCGTTATGCCGGGCGCTATGTCGTCACGCTGTCGGTCGACCAAGTGATTTTTCGCGAACCGATCCATGTCGGCGAGTTGGTGACCTTCCTCGCATCGGTCAACTACACCGGCAACACCTCAATGGAGGTGGGCATCAAGGTAGTGACCGAGAACATCCGCGAGCGCTCGGTGCGTCACACCAATAGCTGCTTCTTCACCATGGTGGCGGTGGACGACCAGCGCAAACCGGCCGCTGTACCGCCGCTGCAGCCGCAGAACAGTGAAGACAAACGCCGCTTCGTACAGGCCCAGCAGCGTCGGCAGATTCGCCAGGAGCTGGAAAAGCGTTATCAGGAAATCAAAGGCTGACGGCTGCGAACACGATTCAAATGTGGGAGCTGGCTTGCCTGCGATGGCGGTAGATCAGTCAATACAGAGGTGACTGACAGACCGCTATCGCAGGCAAGCCAGCTCCCACATTGGGTTTTGCGTGATTACAGGCTGATCGGTGTCGCTTCGAATCGCACACGCGGATGGGCGATACGATCCTGGGCCCGCACCAATTCCAACTCGTAGCTGGCGCAGGCCTGGGTTTCCAGCAGTACTTCATGCACGGCGGCTGCCGTGAACTCGAAGGCGGCCAGCAAGCTGTCGCCCAACAGCACCCGCGCCAGGAACAGCCCGGACGTCAGGTCACCCACACCCACCGGCTGGCGCGGAAAGGCCAGCAACGGCCGGCGCAGGTGCCAGCTGCCTTCAGCGGTGACCAGCAGCATCTCGAAACCATCCGGCAGTTTGCCGGGATAATCCAGGTGTTTGACCAGCACCGCCTTCGGCCCCCGCGCCAGCAGCGCCTTGGCCATGCCCAGACAATCAAATAGCGATTGCGGCTTGCGCCCGGCGAAGCTGTCCAGCTCAAGCTGGTTGGGGCATAGGAAATCGGCCACGGCTGCGGCTTCGTCCAGCAGGAAATCACTGACATCCTGGGGCACGATGCAACCTTTTTCCGGATGCCCCATCACTGGATCACACAGGTACAGGGCCTTGGGGTTGATGGCCTTGATACGCGCCACACCCGTGAGAATCGCCCGGCCCTGATCGGCACTGCCCAAGTAGCCGGACAGCACCGCGTCGCAGTTACCCAGTTCACCAATCGCGGCAATGCCTTCCACCAGCGCAGGAATTTGCTGCGGCGCCAACACTTCTCCCGCCCACTGGCCATACTGAGTGTGGTTGGAGAACTGCACCGTATTGAGCGGCCAGACATTCACCCCGACCCGCTGCATGGGGAACACGGCGGCGCTGTTTCCGGCGTGGCCAAAGACCACATGAGACTGGATCGCAAGCAGATGAGGTGTGCGTTTCATGCGGGAGATTTCCGTAAAGCCATTGAAATTCTGGCCGCGCAGTATGCGACTAAACGCAGCCTGTACGACAGACCAGCGACACAGTTAAGCTGCTCTCACTTTGTTGGAGTTCATCGCATGCTGACCCTGGGAAACATCTTCGTGTTGATGCTGCTGGCGACCGGTGCCGCCTGGGTATGGCACAACCACGGCCTGCGCGAGCGGGCGCTGGAGCGGGTCAAGCAGCATTGCGCCAAGCTCGACATCGAACTGCTCGACGGCGCGGTGGCGTTGAAACGCATTGGTTTTGTGAAGGACGCCAATGGTCGGCGGCGCCTGGCCCGCATCTATAACTTCGAGTTCACCGTGACCGGGGAAGCCCGTCACCCCGGGACCATCACCCAGTTTGGCGCCCACAGCGCCCAGATCGAACTGGCGCCCTACCCGTTCGAGATCAAGACACCGCTGCCCAGCGCCGAAGTGATTGAATTGAGCCAGTGGCGTCAGGACCACGCCACCAAGCACCGTCACTGACGGCAGGCGGCAAGAGCGCTCTGCAACGCGACCCCATCCTGGGGTTCGCTGAAAATCAACTCCATGCGTGAATCACGACGCCACTCGCTGGGTTGCCAGTCGAGTGGGCTGTTATCCACAGCATTGGCCGAGACCCAACCGTCGCGGTTGTGGATAACCAGCTTTGCACGACGCCATTCAAGGCTGCCCAGCCAGTGATGCAGGCGCTGGGTATCGAATTGCTGGCTCGGGTGCCAGCGCCAGCCGATGCTCCAGCCACCCTCCTGTGATTGACTGAGACAGATAGGCAGCGCCGGATCACTCCAGATGGCGGGTATTTGCGCCAAACCTTTGGGCAACTCGAAGTTATCCACAGCGGTTGCCGCTGTTGAATTCAGACCCGGCAACTGCGCCAACGGCAAATGCGCCTGCTGGGTCCAATAAAGCGGTCGATTGGGTAATAGACGTTCGATAGCCTGACGTTGAGCCGCATCGAGCGACTCGTCCTTGTTCAACACCAGCAGCCCGGCACTTGTCAGTGTTTCCCGCTGTGCTTCAGGCAAAGCCTTGCCCGCCGCCAGCGCCTGGGCATCCAACACCAGTACGCAGGGTTGCACCGCCAGCACCTGCTGCCAAGGCGCAGCCCGCAGTTGCTTGAGCAATTGCGCCGGATGCCCTAAGCCTGATGGCTCGATAAACAACCGATCCGGCTTGGCCTTACGCAGCAAGCGACCCAGGCCCACCTGGAACGGCGCACCATTCACACAACACAAACAGCCTCCGGCCACTTCGCCCAGAGCAATGCCGTCGTCATCCTGGGTGAGCAAGGCAGCGTCCAGGCCGATCTGCCCGAACTCGTTGATCAAGACGGCCCAACGCTCGTTGGCCGGGCGCTGGGCGAGCAGGTGTTTGATCAGGCTGGTCTTGCCGGCACCCAAAGGCCCGGCAATCACATGAGTAGGGATGTTCTGCAGCATGAGGGGCATCATTCAGACCGTGTAGAGAGGTTGATCCTACGCGGTTATGCGAGCCAATCCAGCGTCAGGATCAACCGTCGCTCATCCGCGC
>NZ_JBOICG010000742.1:0-7049 GCF_050739995.1 Pseudomonas sp.
GGGAGGGGGCTTGCCCCCGATGGCGGAGTGTCAGTCAATGCATGTATCGACTGATCTACCGCTATCGGGGGCAAGCCCCCTCCCACATTTTGTTTTGTTTGCCTGCGATTCAGCTTAGAAGCGGAACACTTCCATATCCGTACGAATCGGCGTAGCCATCGGCATCTTCGGCTTTTCCGGCGCTGCTGGTTTGGCCTGTGCCGGGGCACTCTGCTTGCGCGGGGCCTCGGCGACTGCTGGCTGATTGGCCAGCGGCTTGATCGCCACTGACAGTTGCTGTGCCAAATGCTGCAACAACACGCCCTGGGCCTGGACCTGGGACGCGGTAGTGCCGGTGTGTTCTTCTTGCAGGTGCACGATGCGGTTATCGCGCACCTGGCCGCGGCGGTCGATCAAGCGCCATTGCGCATCGAGGATCGCCGGCTGCGAAATCCCGGAGTCGAGTCGGGTAATCGTCAGCAAGACCTGAACATCCGGGGTAAAGCCGGTGGGTGCGGGTGCCAGGACCACACGCTGGCTGTCCAGTTGACCCGCTACCTGGCGCAACATCAGTTGGTTGATATCGGCCGACAGACTGCCCGCCCAACGCCCATCCGTTGAACCTTGCAGGCTGCCATCGCTCTGACGTTGTAGCAGCGTTTCGCGTTGCAGGTAATCGGCAACGATTACCGGACCCAGCAATACGGCCATGCCAGCCGTTTGGGCTGGCTGAGCCGGACTTCCGCTGTCCAGCTGGTACAGCGACACCGGTTGGTGTGTGCTGCAACCCGCCAACCCCAAAAGGCCAGCGAGCATCAAAAATAGAGGAAGGCGTGGAGCAGTCATCATCCCATCCAGGTGGCTGCCACAAGGCAAACCACAATGTAATACTAAAAATAACCTAAACACGCTCGGCCACGCCGGCGCTGGAAAGGCCATATCATCCGTGAATATGCGCCATGACTCCAGCGCCAAAGCGTCGATCTACGGGTTAAATCGTAGATCGAGCGCGTTAGTACGCCTTAAACAGGCGCTTCCACCAACAAAGCATCCACTCGTTGGAACCCTCTCGGCAGTTTGTTACCCCGCCGACCGCGCTCACCCTTGTAGTGTTCAAGATCGTCAGGGCGCAGCGACAGCGTGCGCTTGCCGGCCTGAAGCACCAGCGTGGCGCCCTCCGGGATCACGGCGATGTCGGTCACGTACTCTTCGCGACTGGCCACGCGCTCACCGGGAATCCCGATGATCTTGTTGCCCTTACCCTTACCCAACTGCGGCAGGTCGCTGATCTTGAATACCAACAAACGGCCTTCAGTGGTCACCGAGGCCAGCCAGTTGCTCTCACGATCATCCACCGGGCGCGGCAGGATCACCTTGGCGTTGTTCGGCAGGCTCAACAGTGCCTTGCCCGCCTTGTTCTTGGCCTGCAGGTCTTCACCCTTGACCACGAAACCGTAACCGGCGTCGGAAGCGATCACGTACAGCGAATCGTCGTCCGGCAGCAGAACACACTCGAAATTCGCCCCAGGCGGCGGCGTGAGACGCCCCGTCAGTGGCTCGCCCTGCCCTCGCGCCGAAGGCAAAGTATGGGCCGGCACCGAATAACTGCGCCCGGTGGAGTCAATGAACACCGCAAACTGGTTGGAACGCCCAGCCGCGGCGGTCTTGAAACCATCACCTGCTTTATAGGAAAGGCCGGTGGCATCGATATCATGCCCTTTGGCAGAGCGAACCCAACCCTTTTCCGACAGAACGACGGTAATTTTCTCGTTTGGCAGCAGCTCGGTTTCTGTCAGGGCTTTCGCTTCAGCACGCTCAACAATCGGCGACCGACGGTCATCACCATAGGTTTCCGCATCTTTGATCAGTTCGCTACGCACCAACTTCTTGAGCTTGGCTTCGCTACCCAGCAGGGCTTGCAGCTTGGCTTGTTCCTTGAGCAGCGCGTCTTGTTCGTCGCGCAGCTTCATTTCTTCCAGCCGCGCCAACTGGCGCAAGCGGGTGTCGAGAATGTAGTCCGCCTGGATCTCGCTCAGTTCGAAGCGCGCAATCAGCTCCGCCTTCGGGTGTTCGGCGGTGCGGATGATGTGGATCACTTCGTCCAGATTGAGATAGGCAATCAGCAAACCGTCCAACAGGTGCAGGCGGCGCTCAACCTTGTCCAGGCGGAATTGCAGGCGGCGACGCACGGTCTGCACGCGGAATTCCAGCCACTCCACCAGCAGGTTGCGCAGATTCTTCAGCTGCGGCTTGCCGTCCAGGCCGATGATGTTGACGTTGACCCGATAGCTGGATTCAAGATCCGTGCTGGCAAACAGATGCTGCATCAGCACTTCATGGTCGACCCGGCTGTTGGTCGGGATGATCACGATGCGGCATGGGTTTTCGTGATCGGACTCATCACGCAGGTCAGCAACCTGCGGCAGTTTCGACGGTTTGGCCTGCATCAGAGCTGCAATCTGTTCCAGCACCTTGGCACCGGACACCTGGTGCGGCAGCGCAGTGACGATGATGTCGCCATCTTCGACGTGGTACACGGCACGCATGCGCACCGAGCCTTTGCCGGTTTCGTACATCTTCAGCAAGTCGGCACGAGGCGTGATGATTTCCGCTTCGGTCGGGTAGTCCGGGCCCTGGATATGCTCGCAGAGCTGTTCGACCGTGGCTTTTGGCTCATCCAGCAAACGCACGCACGCCGTGGCGACTTCACGCAGGTTGTGAGGCGGCACGTCGGTAGCCATACCGACCGCGATACCGGTGGTGCCATTGAGCAGGATGTTCGGCAAACGTGCCGGCAACACCAAGGGTTCGTCGAGAGTACCGTCGAAGTTCGGGCCCCAATCGGCCGTGCCCTGCCCCAGTTCGCTCAGCAGTACTTCCGAGTAACGCGACAGGCGCGCTTCGGTGTACCGCATGGCCGCGAAGGACTTGGGATCATCCGGCGCACCCCAGTTACCTTGGCCGTCCACCAACGTGTAGCGGTAACTGAACGGCTGCGCCATCAACACCATGGCTTCGTAGCAGGCCGAATCACCGTGGGGGTGGAACTTGCCGAGCACGTCACCGACGGTACGCGCCGACTTCTTGTGCTTGGAATCGGCGTCCAGGCCCAGCTCACTCATGGCGTAGATGATGCGCCGTTGCACGGGCTTCAGGCCATCGCCGATATGCGGCAAGGCACGGTCCATGATCACGTACATGGAGTAGTTGAGGTAGGCATTTTCGGTGAAGTCAGCCAGCGACCGGCGTTCTACGCCATCTAAGCTGTCTGCAAGGATGTCACTCATGCGGGCCTCATCATGGTTAGGTAAGGCGCAGCGGAACTGCCGCCGCGCTGAGTCAATTCAAAAAAGGTGGGGGTCATGGCTGGGCGCTCCAGCCACCGGCCGGGGCGGCGAAACGATAGACCATCGGACGTTTTTCACCATCGGCGCTCGGGCCGAAATTGTTGTCGATACCCACCCAGGCACCCTCGGCATCCATCACCAGGGCTTCAGCCAGACCATAGGGCTGGGCATAACGCCGATTGGGCGTCAGGGCTTCGTCGGCAAACGACCAGCACAGCTCAACCTTGGCCGTGACGGTATCGCGCCGACAGATCTGAAACGCATTGCGCTCCAGCGTAAACAGCTTGCCGTTGTACAGCGCCAGGTCAGCAAAGTCCTTGGACACGACCTTGGCATTCTTGAACTGCGCCGGCTGCACTTCCTGGCCCGCCTCGCTCAGCAGCACGCACGGGCCGTCGCAATCCCACACGCTCTGCCCGCGCTTGATGGAGATCAAGCCGCGTCGCTCGCGTTCAGCGGCCAGCCAGATCTGATTGCCCTGCGGATTCACCGCCAGGCCCTCAAACAAAGCATTGAAGTGCAGCAACATGCCACTGGCCCGGGCTTCACGCACCATTCCTGGGGAGATTTTCAACCATTCAGCCGCGCCAGTAACCGGCACCTGCAGCACGGCTGCGTGGGCTTCGCTGACGATGTAACGATTACCCGCGGCATCGCAGGTGATGCCTTCAAAATCCAG
This sequence comes from Pseudomonas sp., assembly GCF_050739995.1. GTDB lineage: Bacteria > Pseudomonadota > Gammaproteobacteria > Pseudomonadales > Pseudomonadaceae > Aquipseudomonas. The sequence goes on from NZ_JBOICG010000742.1 coordinate 4,006, forward strand.
GTCGCCACCGCGAATGAAGGACGCGGCCTTGGTGCGCGAACGCAACCCCCAGGGCAAACCGGACTCGGGCACCGGCGGCACGTCGATCCTCACGGTTTCGGCCTTCCAGATCGGCGCACTGATGTCCAGGCGATAGATCTGGTCGTCATCACGGTCCGAAACCGTCCACAGGTCCTTGCCACACAAGGCCAGGCCCGACAGGTTTCCGCCACGCATGCCGTCCACAGGGTGTTCGGAGACCAGTTTCAACTCCGTCACGGGCGCGGCAACCACCTGGGTGGTCGCCAGCCCGCTCAACATCAGGATCGCCAGGGCGAAACCTGTACGCATCAACCCAGAACCTCGGCCAGGTTGCCTTTGGATTCCAGCCAGGACTTACGGTCACCGGCGCGCTTCTTGGCCAGCAACATGTCCATCATTTCGCTGGTGGCCGCGAAGTCATCCAAGGTCAACTGCACCAGACGCCGAGTGTTCGGGTCCATGGTGGTTTCGCGCAGTTGCGGCGGGTTCATTTCACCCAGCCCCTTGAATCGCGTGACTTGTGGCTTGCCGCGTTTTTTCTCGGCCACCAGCCGGTCGAGGATGCCATCGCGCTCGGCCTCGTCCAGGGCGTAGTAAATCTCCTTGCCCAGGTCGATCCGATACAGCGGCGGCATGGCCACGTAAACGTGGCCGGCATCCACCAACGGGCGGAAGTGCTGGACGAACAGCGCACACAGCAAAGTGGCGATGTGCAGGCCGTCGGAGTCAGCGTCGGCGAGGATGCAGATCTTGCCGTAGCGCAGCTGGCTCATGTCCTCTGCGCCTGGGTCCACGCCAATGGCCACGGCGATGTTGTGCACCTCCTGGCTGGCCAGGACTTCGCTGCCGTCGACCTCCCAAGTGTTGAGGATCTTACCGCGCAACGGCAGGATCGCCTGGAATTCCTTGTCCCGCGCTTGCTTGGCGGAACCACCGGCGGAGTCACCTTCCACCAGGAACAGCTCGGAACGCATCGGGTCCTGCCCCGCACAATCGGCCAGCTTGCCGGGCAACGCCGGGCCTTGGGTGATGCGCTTACGTTCGACTTTCTTGCTGGCCTTCAAGCGACGGCCAGCGTTGTTGATCGCCAGTTCAGCCAGGGCCAGGCCCAGCTCCGGGTGCTCGTTGAGCCACAGGCTGAAGGCGTCCTTGACCACACCGGAGACAAATGCTGCCGCTTCGCGGGACGACAAACGCTCCTTGGTCTGGCCGGAGAATTGCGGTTCCTGCATCTTCATCGACAGCACGAACGCAATGCGCTCCCACACGTCTTCCGGCGCCAGCTTCACACCGCGTGGCAACAGGCTGCGGTATTCGCAGAATTCACGCATGGCATCCAGCAAACCCTGGCGCAAACCGTTGACGTGGGTACCGCCCTGAGCCGTAGGGATCAGGTTGACGTAGCTTTCCTGAACGCTGTCGCCGCCTTCGGGCAACCACAGCAGCGCCCAGTCGACCGCTTCTTTATTACCGGCCAGGCTGCCGCAGAACGGTTCGTTGGGCAGGCGCTCGAAGTCGCTGACGGAGTCTTCCAGGTAGGAACGCAGGCCGTCTTCGTAGTGCCACTCGACCTTTTCACCGGTGCCTTTGTCTTCAAAGGTGACCAGCAGGCCCGGGCACAACACGGCCTTGGCCTTGAGCACGTGCTTGAGGCGGCTGATGGAGAATTTCGGCGAATCGAAGTATTTCGGGTCCGGCGCGAAGTACACGCTGGTGCCGGTGTTGCGCTTGCCGACGGTGCCGATCACTTCCAGGTCAGTGGCTTTGTAGCCATCGGCGAAGGTCATCTGGTACTCGTTGCCGTCGCGCTTGACCTTGACCCGCACCAGCGTGGACAGGGCGTTGACCACGGAAATACCCACGCCGTGCAAGCCACCGGAAAACTGGTAGTTCTTGTTGGAGAACTTGCCACCCGCATGGAGCTTGGTGAGGATCAGCTCGACGCCCGGCACGCCCTCTTCCGGGTGGATGTCCACCGGCATGCCGCGACCATCGTCGGACACTTCCAGGGAGTGGTCAGCGTGAAGAATGACATGCACCGACTTGGCGTGCCCGGCCAAGGCTTCGTCGACGCTGTTGTCGATGACTTCCTGGGCAAGGTGGTTCGGCCGACTGGTGTCGGTGTACATGCCGGGGCGTTTGCGCACCGGGTCGAGGCCCGAGAGGACTTCGATGGCGTCGGCGTTATAAGAGCTAGCGCTGGGAGTGGCCATGGGGTCTCGTCGTGAGTCGTTCGATTAAAAAGTGACCTGCGACTTTACAGTGCTGCAAAGTCGAAGGATTGATACTGATCTGCGCCAATGCCGGCAAAGCTCAACATCGCCGGCAATTGCTGGGCGAACCCTTGGTAACCATGGTCGCCACCGGCCTGGATGCGCAAGGCACAGGCCCGGTAATACTGTTGGGCGAGGCGATAATCCAGGGTTTCGTCCCCGGTCTGCAACCACACCTGATAACGCCCGGCGTCCTGGGGCGCCGGGACTTCCAGCTCGGCCAGGGCCGTGACGTGATCGTGGGTCAACTCCCAAGTCTCATCGGTATAGAAGTTCTTCTGGGTGCCCAGGTAACCGTCGAACATCCGATGGGGACTGACCGCCGGGTTGACCAGCAGTGCCTTGAGGCCATGGCGTTCGGCAAGATGGGTTGCATAGTAGCCGCCGAGTGAGCTGCCGACCAGCAGTGGGCGGCCCAACTGTGCAATGGCTTCTTCCAATTGAGGAATCGCCTTACGCGGGTGGTGATGCAGGGCCGGCACACGCAGTTGGTCGGCCAGGCCGAGACTGTCCATCACAGCGATCAACTGACTGGCCTTGTTGGACGTCGGCGCGCTGTTGAATCCGTGGATATACAAGATCGAAGCGGACATGCCGGGCTCTCCGTGCTTCAGCCAAAGAGGCGCAGTTTACAGGGATAGAGGCCTTGTGTGATGACCTCAATCCACAGGACATTGAAGAACCCATGTGGGAGCGGGCTTGCTCGCGAATTCGGTGGATCAGCCAACACATCTGTCGCCTGTCATACCG
>NZ_JBOICG010000743.1:0-5494 GCF_050739995.1 Pseudomonas sp.
GACCTACAACGATAGCTTTGGCCACGTCGAAGGCGATGAAGCCCTGCGCAAGGTCGCTGCTGCCATCCGTGACGCCAGCAGCCGCCCTTCGGATTTGCCGGCGCGGTACGGTGGTGAAGAGTTTGCCCTGGTGTTGCCGAACACTTCGCCCGGTGGCGCCCGTCTGGTCGCCGAAAAGCTGCGCATGGCGGTGGCCGCGCTGAAAATCCCGCACATTGCACCTGCCGAAGGGGCGAGCCTGACCATCAGCATCGGGCTCTCAACCCTGACGCCGGTGCAGGGCACGGATTGTCGGCAACTGATCATGGCGGCGGACAAGGGCTTGTACACGGCCAAGCATAATGGGCGTAACCAAGTCGGTATTGAATAACCCGAGGCCTTACCCCATTCAACTGTGGGAGGGGGCAAGCCCCCTCCCACAGTTGGATCTGCATTGGCCTTGGGGATTGTGTACAAAACCCGCCTTTTCGCCAAGCGGGCTGCCGTTTCCCCCCGTTTGCCGTTATACTCGCCGGCTTTCAAAAGTTCGCCAACGAGTGCTGCCCGCCATGGAAATCAACCCGATCCTTAACACCATCAAGGACCTGTCCGAGCGCTCCGAAACTATTCGGGGGTATCTTTGACTACGATCAAAAGCATGAGCGTCTGACCGAAGTCAATCGCGAGCTTGAAGATCCGAGTGTCTGGAACAAACCTGAATATGCCCAGGAACTGGGCCGCGAGCGCGCTGCGCTGGCGCAGATCGTCGACACCCTCGACGAACTGAACACCGGTCTGGCCGATTGCCGTGACCTGCTGGACATGGCCGTCGAAGAAAACGACGAAGGCGCAGTGGGCGATGTCGTCGCCGAGCTGGCCCGTCTCGAGGAAAGCCTCGCCAAGCTTGAATTCCGCCGCATGTTCAGCCATGAAATGGACCCGAACAACGCCTACCTGGACATCCAGGCCGGTTCCGGCGGCACCGAGGCCCAGGACTGGGCCAACATCCTGCTGCGCATGTACCTGCGCTGGGCGGATAAACGCGGTTTTGACGCGACCATCATGGAGCTGTCGGCCGGTGAAGTCGCCGGGATCAAGGGCGCGACCGTGCACATCAAGGGCGAATACGCCTTTGGCTGGCTGCGTACCGAGATCGGCGTGCACCGTCTGGTGCGCAAGAGCCCGTTCGACTCCGGCAACCGTCGCCATACTTCGTTCTCCGCGGTGTTCGTCTCCCCGGAAATCGACGACAAGGTCGAGATCGAGATCAACCCGGCCGACCTGCGGATCGACACCTACCGTTCCTCCGGTGCCGGTGGTCAGCACGTAAACACCACCGACTCGGCCGTACGTATCACCCACGTACCGACCAACACTGTGGTCAGCTGCCAGAACGAACGTTCCCAGCACGCGAACAAGGACACCGCCATGAAAATGCTGCGGGCCAAGTTGTACGAGCAGGAAATGCAGAAGCGCAACGCCGCTTCCCAGGCGCTGGAAGACACCAAGTCGGATATCGGCTGGGGTCACCAGATCCGTTCTTATGTGCTCGATGCGTCGCGGATCAAGGATCTGCGCACTAACATCGAACGCAGCGACTGCGACAAGGTGCTCGACGGCGACATCGACGAATACCTGGAAGCCAGCCTGAAATCGGGCCTGTAACACCCTAATCTGTGATGGAAAATCTAAAGACATGAGCGACCAACAACTCGACCCGCAAGCCCTGCAACAGGAAGAAAACTCCCTGATCGCCCTGCGCAAGGAAAAGCTTGCTGCCGAGCGCGCCAAGGGCAATGCCTTCCCGAACGACTTCCGCCGCGACAACTACTGCGATGCCTTGCAGAAGCAGTACGCGGACAAGACCAAGGAAGAGCTGGCCGAGGCTGCAATTCCGGTCAAGGTTGCCGGTCGCATCATGCTCAACCGTGGCTCGTTCATGGTGATCCAGGACATGACCGGGCGTATCCAGGTCTACGTCAACCGCAAGACGTTGTCTGAAGAAACCCTGGCTGCGGTGAAAACCTGGGACATGGGCGACATCATCGCCGCCGAAGGCACCCTGGCCCGTTCCGGCAAGGGTGACCTGTACGTCGAAATGACCAGCGTGCGCCTGCTGACCAAATCCCTGCGCCCGCTGCCGGACAAGCACCACGGCCTGACCGATACCGAACAACGCTACCGCCAGCGCTACGTTGACCTCATCGTCAACGAAGACGTGCGCCAGACCTTCCGTGTGCGTTCGCAAGTCATCGCGCACATCCGCAGCTTCCTGATGAAGCGCGACTTCCTCGAAGTCGAAACGCCGATGCTGCAGACGATTCCTGGCGGCGCCGCAGCCAAGCCGTTCGAAACCCACCACAACGCGCTGGACATGGAAATGTTCCTGCGTATCGCGCCTGAGCTGTACCTCAAGCGCCTGGTGGTTGGCGGCTTCGAGAAAGTGTTCGAGATCAACCGCAACTTCCGTAACGAAGGCGTTTCGACTCGTCACAACCCTGAATTCACCATGTTGGAGTTCTATCAGGCCTACGCCGATTACGAAGACAACATGGACCTGACCGAAGAACTGTTCCGCGAACTGGCCCAACTGGTCCTGGGCAGCACCGACGTGCCGTACGGCGACAAGGTGTTCCACTTCGGCGAGCCGTTCGTGCGTCTCTCGGTGTTTGATTCGATCCTCAAGTACAACCCTGAGTTGACCGCTGACGACCTGAACGATATCGACAAGGCACGTGCCATCGCCAAGAAAGCCGGTGCCAAGGTGCTGGGATTCGAAGGCCTGGGCAAATTGCAGGTGATGATTTTCGAAGAACTGGTGGAGCACAAGCTGGAACAGCCGCACTTCATTACCCAGTATCCGTTCGAAGTATCGCCGCTGGCCCGTCGCAACGATGACAATCCGAACGTCACCGACCGTTTCGAACTGTTCATCGGCGGCCGCGAAATCGCCAACGCCTACTCCGAGCTTAACGACGCGGAAGACCAGGCCGAGCGCTTCATGGCTCAGGTGGCCGACAAGGACGCTGGCGACGACGAAGCCATGCACTACGACGCCGACTTCGTTCGCGCCCTGGAATACGGCATGCCGCCGACCGCTGGTGAAGGCATCGGCATCGACCGTCTGGTGATGTTGTTGACCAACTCGCCGTCGATCCGCGACGTGATCTTGTTCCCGCACATGCGGCCACAAGCGTAACCGTAGCGAAATCCGAAGCCGCCTTTTATAAGGCGGCTTTTTTATGGGGCGTATACAAGCGTCAAGCGAACAGCGCCAGGTTTTGATCTATTCAAGGATGTGTGTGGTGAACCGCGTAATGGCTCAAGAAGGCGCCGCCGGCATTGCTGCTGCCGTGGCTGAAAGTGTCCAGTACCAGGGCCGCAAGGCCAGTCGCCGGGGCAGCGAGCAACGCCGGCAAGACATTCTCGATGCGGCCATGCGCATCGTCGTACGTGACGGTGTGCGGGCTGTGCGCCATCGTGCAGTGGCGGCGGAGGCAGGCGTGCCGTTGTCGGCCACCACTTATTACTTCAAGGATATCGACGACCTGCTCACCGATACCTTTGCCCAATACGTCGAACGCAGCGCTGCGTTCATGGGCAAGCTCTGGGTGCGCAACGAGGGGCTGCTGCGCGAGATGGTCGCTTATGGCGATGGCAGCCCCGAGTCCCGTTCGCAACTGGCCGACGACATTGCGCGGTTGACCGCCGATTACGTCATGCGTCAGCTGACCAACCGCCGCGAGTACCTGATGGCCGAGCAGGCGTTTCGTCAGGAAGCCTTGCTCAATCCGCGTCTGGCCGAATTGGTGCGTTCTCACCAGCAGATCTTGTTGCAGGGTACTGGGCAGTTTTTCCAGGTATTGGGCTCCCGCGAGCCACAACAGGATGCCAAAGTGTTGACGGCGATTATCGGTCGGATGGAGTATCAGGGCCTGCTTGGCGGCCCAGCGCCGCTGACCGGTGAGGAGATGCTTGAGATCCTCAAGCGTTACATGCATTTGGTGTTGGCCTCGGTCTGACACTACGCTGCTACAGGTGAGGCTCAACCTGCGCTTGTCGCGCGCGGGCCGACAACGTTTAAAGAGGAAGCACCAGGTGGACGATTACCAGCAGACGATACGCACCTTGTCTGATCGCATTGTGCTGGCGCAAACACCGATTCGCGTCCTTGACGCCGTGAAATGGGACGAGAGCATTCGCCAGGGGTTCCTCAAGGCCAAAGGCAAGGCCATGCCCGCGGTGGATCGCGATTACTACCTCAACCGACCGCTGTCGTTCGATTCCAGTGCGGTGAAGCTGGAGTTCCAGAACATCGAGCGCGACATCACCCGTCGCCTCGGCCAGTTCAGCCCGGTGGGGCAGATCATGCGTCGCATGTGCCGCGAATACCGCATGGTGGTGCGCATGCTCGAAGCCCGTGGCACCGAGGACTTCGGCCTGATCTCCCAGGAACTGTACGGCGCTGCCTCCGATGCTTTCCACGCGGGTGACCCGACGCTGGCAGACCTTGGCTTGATGCTCTCCGACTATCTGAACAATATCGACGGCCGTGGCGACCTGAAGGACGAAGCCAAGACCCTGACGGCCAAGGATGCCGTCGCCTTGCTGCAAACCCGCCTGAACAAGGTGTTTGGCGAGGCTGAAGAAACCATCCGTGTGTTCGAGTCCGACGGTATCGTTGCCGACGCAGCGGCGGGCGCCGACTACATCAAGATCCGCGCCGATGCGATGTTCAACGAGCGTGACGTGCGCGCCCTGGAAGTGCATGAAGGCCTGGTGCACGTTGGCACTACCCTCAACGGCTTGAACCAGCCGATCTGCACCTTCCTCTCCAAGGGGCCACCGTCGTCCACCGTGACCCAGGAAGGCCTGGCGATTCTGATGGAGATCATTACGTTCGCCTCCTACCCGAGCCGCCTGCGTAAACTGACCAACCGTACCCGTGCCATCCATATGGTGGAGGAGGGCGCCGACTTTTTGCAGGTGTTCGAGTTCTTCCGTGAGCAGGGCTTTGAGATGGCAGAAAGCTACGGCAATGCCAGCCGGGTATTCCGAGGCTCGGTGCCGACCGGTCTGCCGTTTACCAAGGATCTGTCCTACCTCAAGGGTTTCATCATGGTCTACAACTACATCCAGCTCGCCGTACGCAAGGGCAAGCTGGAACAAGTGCCGCTGCTGTTCTGCGGCAAGACCACCCTGGAGGACATGCGCACCTTGCGCCAACTGGTCGACGAAGGCCTGGTGGTGCCGCCCAAATACCTGCCCGAGCAGTTTCGCGACATGAATGCACTGGCGGCGTGGATGTGCTTCTCCAACTTCCTCAACCACCTGAGCCTGGACCGGATCGAGGCGGATTACTCGAATATCCTCTAGGGGATATCACTGACTAAACCGGATAAAAAATGTGAGAGCAGGCTTGTGTGGGAGCCGGGCTTGCCCGCGATGCAGGCACCTCGGTGTGTTAGTCACACCGCGGTGATGCCATCGCAGCGGTGCGACGATTCGACAAGCC
>NZ_JBOICG010000744.1:0-3984 GCF_050739995.1 Pseudomonas sp.
AGCCCGCTCCTACAGGATCGCGGTGTCCTGTGGGAGCGGGCTTGCCCGCGATGCGCGACGCGCAGGTTTGCCGGGTTACTGGTCTTCAGCACCTTGCAGCGGCTCGTCACCGAGCAGCAAGTCCTTGTCGTGGCTGACTTGCTCTTCTTCGAACATGCGCCAGGTCTTGTCGCCTTCGACCCCGAGCAATTCCACGAAGCGCCGACCATCCACCTTGTCCGTCACTTGGCCGATGTAGCGGCCGGGTTCGCTGTCACTACGGGTCAGGGTAATCCGGCGATCCTTCTCTGGCTGGGTCGGCGAAATCAGGTTCAGTTCCAAGGTGTTCGGGTTGCTGTTGCCGGTCAAGCGCAGGTCGACTTCGCCGGTCAACTCGTCCAGGTGCACCGACGCGCGCAGTTGCAGGGTCTGGGCCAACTGTTCGCGGTCCAGGGAGCGGTTGATGCCTTTGCCGGCCTCGTAATAGTTGTCGTTGACCAGGTTGTCGGGGTTGTTCACCGCGATGGTCACCATGGACAGGGTCAAAGTGACCGAGCAGGCCAGGATGCCAATGATGATCCAGGGCCAGAGATGCTTGTACCAAGGGCTTGCGGCAGTTGCTGCGGGCATTGTCGTGCTCTCTTGTTAACGGACTTGTGGGCCGATGAATCGGCTCTTGGCTTCAATGTGGACGCTGTCGTCATCGGCATCCTTGAGGATGAATTTCACCTCGTTGGTACTCGACGGCAGTTGTTCCGGCGCGCTGGACAGCTCCACCGGCATGCTGACGATATCGCCCGCAGCGACTTTGATTTCGCGGCGGCCCTGCAGCTTGAGGTCCGGCAGGCCGGCAGCGTCGAGCACATAGGTGTGGTCGCGCTGGTCCTTGTTCATGATCTTCAGGCTGTAGACGTTTTCGATGCGACCTTCGGCGTTTTCGCGGTAGAGCACTCGATCTTTACTGACATCGAAGCCCACCAGCGAGCGCATGAGAAATGCCGTGACCAGCAGGCTGATCATCGCCAGCAGCACCAGCGCGTAGCCGATCAACCGTGGGCGCAGCTTGTGGGTCTTCTGCCCGGACAGGTTGTGCTCGGTGGTGTAGCTGATCAGGCCGCGCGGGTACTCCATCTTGTCCATGATGTTGTCGCAGGCGTCGATACAGGCCGCGCAACCGATGCATTCGATCTGCAGGCCGTCGCGGATATCGATCCCGGTCGGGCACACTTGCACGCACATCGTGCAATCGATGCAATCGCCCAGGCCCTGGGCCTTGTAGTCGGTGCCTTTTTTACGCGGGCCGCGCGCTTCGCCACGACGTGGGTCGTAGGAGACGATCAAAGTGTCCTTGTCGAACATCACGCTCTGGAAGCGCGCGTACGGGCACATGTAGATACATACCTGTTCACGCAGCCAGCCGGCGTTGCCATAGGTGGCGAGGGTGAAGAAACCCACCCAGAAATATGCCCAGCCATCGGCCTGCCCGGTGAAGAAATCGAACACCAGTTCGCGGATCGGCGAGAAGTAGCCGACAAAGGTCATGCCGGTGACGAAACCGATCAACAGCCACAAGGTGTGCTTGCTGAATTTACGCAGGAATTTGTTGGCGCCCATGGGTGCTTTGTCGAGCTTGATGCGCTGGTTGCGGTCGCCTTCAGTGACCTTTTCGCACCACATGAAGATCCAGGTCCATACGCTTTGCGGGCAGGTATAACCGCACCACACACGTCCGGCGTACACCGTGATAAAAAACAGGCCGAAGGCGGCGATGATCAACAAGCCCGACAGCAAGATGAAGTCCTGGGGCCAGAAGGTCGCGCCAAAAATGAAGAATTTACGCTCCGGCAGATTCCACCACACCGCTTGGTGACCACCCCAGTTCAGCCACACCGTGCCGAAGTAGAGCAGGAACAGACCGGCACCACCGAGCATGCGCAGATTGCGGAACAAGCCGGTGAAGGCGCGGGTATAGATTTTCTCGCGCGAGGCGTAGAGGTCGACGGTTTTGGCAGGCGGGGTAACGTCATGTACCGGTATCTGGTTGCTCATCATTGCATCCCACGGCGGTGGAGATTTGCCTCGGCCAGTACGTGCCAACCGGGGTCAAATTAGGGGTGTTGCAGTGGCCTAATGATACGCCCCCAGTGGTGCGCGAAGGGTGCGACCTTTGGTCGCGTTGGGGGAAATCAATTGATGGTGTACGTGATCTGGATCAATTGACTTGGGAAGTATGGACGGTTTTGGCGGGTAAGCGGGTCATTCGTCCCATGGATTGATCAGTGGAACGCCGCTGGATTTGAAATCGCTGATGTTGCGTGTCACCACGGTCAGCCCGTGAACCAGAGCGGTAGCGGCGATCAATGCATCACTTTCATTGGCCCGGTCAGGAACATGCAGATGTGCACAACGTAGGGCGACTGCGGTATCCACCGGCAGAATCCTGGAATCAAAAGCGGGCATTACATGGCGCTTGAGCCAGGTTCTTAGCACCTTGCCTTGTACCGGGTCTCGGCGCTCGATACGCAAGACCCCGGTCTCCAATTCTTTCAGCGTAATCGCTGAAATAAACAGGCGTGGGGCAATCACACTTTTGGCCCAGGCAACGACCTTTGCATCAGCCTGGGGTTTGCGCAGTTCGGAAATAACGTTGGTGTCGAGTAGGTACATCAAGAGAGGTCCACGGGTCGATGAGTGATCACGGCGCGTTCGGTTTCGAAGTCGATATCGGCCGCTTCCGGCATCACCAGAAGATCAACGATATCGGCATTGAGCCCTGTCAGTTTCTGGTAGTCCTCAATACTTAGCAGTACATGGGCAGGCTTGCCGCGATCGGTGATAAAAACCGGCCCTTGGCGGGCGGCTTTTTTGGCACCACTTGTGTCTTGGTTGAATTCGCGGCTGGAAATAGTAGTGATGGTCATGGGGAGGTCGCCCTTCGTCAGACTGTTTGTAGTTACGTTACTACTTTTAGGCTGCGAGCGGTAGTGTGTTCCTGCTTACATAACCTCCCAGAGCCAGAAACAACAAAGCCCCGCCAGCTTTCGCTGCGCGGGGCTTTGTTGTTTCGAGGGCTTACTGCTCCTCAGCCTTCTTGTCCCCATGGGACAGGCTATAAACATACGCCGCCAGCAAGTGCACCTTGTCATTGCCTTGCAGTTGTTCCTGCGCAGGCATCTGGCCCTGACGGCCATAACGGATGGTCTGTTGCAGTTGGGCAAAGCTGGAGCCGTAGATGAATGCACCCGGATGGGTCAGGTCGGGCGCGCCCATCGCTGGGGTGCCTTTGCCGGCCGGGCCGTGGCAGGCCACGCAGTTGGCGGCGAAGAGTTTCTCGCCGTTGGCCACGTCGGCCTTGGCACCTTCGGGCAACTTGCGGCCGTCAAGGTTGGTCACCACGAAACCTGCTACGTCGGCCACGCCTTGTTCGCCGATCACGTCGGCCCAGGCCGGCATCACCGCATGGCGGCCTTTCATGATGGTTTCCTTGATGGTGGCCGGCTCGCCGCCCCAGCGCCAGTCGGCGTCGGTCAGGTTGGGAAAACCGTAGGCACCCTTGGCGTCGGAACCGTGGCATACCGAGCAGTTGGAGGCGAACAGGCGGCCACCCATCTTCAAGGCTTGTGGGTCCTTGGCTACTTCTTCAATCGGCATCGCGGCGAACTTGGCGAAGATCGGGCCGAACTTGGCGTCCGACTTGGCCATTTCCTTTTCCCATTCGTGTACACCGGTCCAGCCAGTCTGGCCGTTGGCGAACGGGGTTTGCTTGTCGGTATCGAGGTAGTTGTAGCCCGGCAGCAGGCCCTTCCAGTTGCCTAGGCCGGGGTAGAGCACCAGGTAGCCGAGGGCGAAGACGATGGTGCCGACGAACAGCATGAACCACCATTTCGGCAGCGGGTTGTCGTATTCCTCGATACCGTCGAACGCGTGGCCGACGGTCTCGTCGGTCTGCTCGGCGCGCTGGCCCCGGCGGGTGGACAGCAGCAGCCAGGTCAGGGCGAAGATGGT
>NZ_JBOICG010000745.1:0-5554 GCF_050739995.1 Pseudomonas sp.
CTTTCGAGTAGCGGGGCTTTTTATTGCAGGCGAATCAAGCGTCTGTCTTGGCTGCCGCATTTGCCGCCGCTTCTTTGATCAGCGCTTGCAGCGAACCATCAGCCGCCATCTCAACGATGATGTCACTGCCGCCGACCAGTTCACCAGCCACCCACAGTTGTGGGAAGGTTGGCCAGTTGGCGTACTTCGGCAGGTTGGCGCGGATTTCAGGGTTTTGCAGGATATCCACGTAAGCGAATTTCTCGCCACACGCCATGACGGCCTGGGAAGCCTTCGCGGAGAAACCGCACTGAGGAGCGTTTGGCGCGCCCTTCATGTAAAGCAGAATGGTGTTGTTGGCAATCTGCTCTTTGATCGTTTCGATGATATCCATGGAACACCTCGGCTGGAACTTTGCGACTCACAGGTCGGCACGGTGGCGCATTGTAACGCAAAATCCCAGCGCAGTGCTCAGGCGGCTGCGACCTGTACAGGAACGCCATTGAGCGCAGCATTGCCCGATAATTCGTCCAATTGCCGCTCATCGGTCAAGTCATTCGCACTGGCTCCCGGCTGCCCACTGGCGATTGTCATCTGCACGCCTGGACGACCATGCCCCCAGCCATGGGGCAGGCTGACCACGCCAGGCATCATGTCCAGGCTGGCGAGCACCTCCACCTCGATCATGCCGATACGTGAGCTGACGCGCACCCGCTGGCCATCACTCAGTTGGCGTCGGGCCAAATCTTCGGGGTGCATCAACAATTGATGGCGTGGCTTGCCTTTCACCAGACGGTGATAGTTATGCATCCAGGAATTATTACTGCGTACATGCCGGCGGCCGATCAGCAGCAACTCATCGGCCATGGGTACCGGCTGCGCCGCGAACCGCGCAAGATCCTCCAGGATCACAGCCGGCGCCACCTGCACCTGACCATTGGTCGTCTTCAAGCGTGCAGCCAGATTGGGCTTGAGCGGCCCCAAGTCCACGCCATGGGGATGCTCCGCCAACATCGCCACCGACAAGTTTGTGATCGGAAGCATCGCCATATACGCCAGCGCGCAACCCGAAATCGATCATCTGCGCAGGCGCCATCGTCGGCTTGAGCACCACGCCCGTTTGTAAAGCAAACGCCTGGGCCAGGCCGACAAAGATCTCCCAATCATGCAGCGCGCCTTCAGGCTTGGGCAGGATCGCGCGATTGAAGCGGCTGATATTGCGCACGGCGAACATATTGAAGGTGGTGTCGTAGTGATCGTTTTCCAGCGCCGAGGTAGACGGCAGGATCAGGTCGGCATAGCGCGTGGTTTCGTTGATATAGAGGTCGATGCTGACCATGAACTCCAGGCCATCCAGGGCTTGCTCCAGTTGACGACCGTTGGGTGTCGACAGCACCGGGTTACCCGCCACCGTCACCAACGCTCGGATCTGTCCTTCGCCACCAGTGAGCATTTCTTCAGCCAGCGCCGATACGGGCAACTCGCCACCGTACTCTGGGCGCCCGGAAACCCGGCTCTGCCAACGGTTGAAATGCCCGCCACCGGTTGACGCCACCAAGTCCACCGCCGGCGTGGTGCACAACGCACCGCCGACACGGTCCAGATTGCCGGTGACCAGGTTGATCAGTTGCACCAGCCAATGGCAAAGCGTTCCAAAGGCCTGGGTCGAGACGCCCATTCGCCCGTAGCACACGGCCTTGTCGGCGGCGGCAAAATCCCGTGCCAACTGGCGAATCTGCTCTGCAGGCACCGCACATTGGCGGCTCATGCTGTCGGCCGTAAACCCGACGATGGCTTGTCGTACGTCCTCTAACCCTTCAACCGGCAAATGGCTGGCGCGGGTCAGGTTCTCGGTAAATAGCGTGTTGAGCACCCCGAATAACAGCGCTGCATCCCCGCCCGGACGCACAAACAGGTGTTGATCGGCCATCGCCGCCGTCTCGCTGCGCCGAGGGTCGACGACCACGACCTTGCCCCCCCGAGCCTGGATGGCTTTCAGGCGCTTCTCCACATCCGGCACGGTCATGATGCTGCCGTTGGACGCCAACGGATTGCCACCTAGGATCAGCATGAAGTCGGTGTGATCGATATCCGGGATCGGTAACAGCAGGCCATGACCGTACATGAGGTGGCTAGTGAGGTGATGGGGCAGTTGATCCACCGAGGTTGCGGAGAACCGATTGCGCGTCTTGAGCAGGCCAAGGAAGTAATTGCTGTGGGTCATCAACCCATAGTTGTGCACGCTTGGGTTGCCCTGGTACACCGCCACCGCATTCTGCCCGTGCCGCGCCTGAATACCTGACAACCGCTCGGCTACCAGCGCAAAGGCGTCTTCCCACGCAATCGGCTGCCATTCGCTGCCCACCCGCAACATCGGCTGGTGCAGGCGGTCCGGATCATTCTGGATATCTTGCAGCGCCACCGCCTTGGGGCAAATGTGCCCGCGACTGAAGGTGTCCTGCGGGTCCCCCTTGATCGAGGTGATCGCCAGGCTGCCGTCGTCGGACTGGGTGGTTTCCAGGGTCAGGCCGCAGATGGCTTCACACAGATGGCAGGCACGGTGGTGGAGAGTCTTGGTCATGGCCAGTCTCTTTATAAGGGCTTTGGCCAGACTATGGACCCGGCCCTACCGAGTCGCCAGCACCGTTCGCCGCATGAATCGGGGGTTATCAGGCCAAGCCATGTGTCTAAGCATGAGCAAATGTTTCAGAAGCTTCCCACGCAGTCTCTGAAACCGACGCAGCCTGGCCTGGGCCCGCCGCCGCGCATTGCAAAAGGTTGCGAGGCCAGTGTACAAATGAGCCGCTGCTGCCAGGAAACTGTCTTCAAAAGCGCTCTCGCGCCCTTCTTGAACACCCCTAAAAACGTAGCCCTATTGGTAAGACGCGACATTTAATGTCAATATCGCGCCTTCCCCTATTTCGTCGCCCCGTGCGGCTTTCGCCGCAGGTCTCGCCCGTTGTCACAATAAACAAGGCTTTGAGTATCTGCGGTCTGTTGCAAAAAGGTAGTTAATGATGAGCGCAAGGCACTTTCTCTCCCTGATGGATTGCACGCCCGAAGAGCTGGTCAGCGTGATCCGTCGAGGCATTGAGCTTAAAGACCTGCGTAACCGCGGCGTACTGTTCGAGCCTTTGAAAAACCGCGTGCTCGGGATGATTTTCGAAAAGTCCTCGACCCGCACCCGCTTGTCCTTCGAGGCCGGCATGATCCAGCTGGGCGGCCAGGCCATCTTCCTGTCGCCGCGTGACACCCAACTGGGACGGGGCGAGCCCATCAGCGATTGCGCCATCGTCATGTCGCGCATGCTCGATGCGGTGATGATCCGTACCTTCGCCCACAGCACCTTGACCGAATTTTCTGCCAACTCCCGTGTACCGGTGATCAACGGCCTGTCCGATGACCTGCATCCGTGCCAGTTGCTGGCTGACATGCAAACCTTCCTCGAGCATCGCGGCGCGATCCAGGGCAAGACCGTGGCCTGGATCGGCGATGGCAACAACATGTGCAACAGCTATATAGAAGCGGCGATCCAGTTCGACTTCCAGCTACGCATCGCTTGCCCGGAAGGCTATGAACCTGATGCGCGCTTCCTGGCACAGGCAGGTGATCGCGTCACCGTCGTGCGCGACCCGCGTGATGCGGTAGTCGGTGCACACCTGGTGAGCACCGACGTCTGGACCTCCATGGGCCAGGAAGACGAAACCGCCAAACGCCTGGCCTTGTTCGCGCCGTTCCAGGTCACCCGCGCACTGCTCGACCTGGCCGCGCCGGACGTACTGTTCATGCACTGCCTGCCCGCACATCGTGGCGAAGAAATCAGCCTCGACTTGCTGGACGACCCACGCTCGGTCGCCTGGGACCAGGCCGAAAACCGTCTGCACGCGCAAAAAGCCTTGCTCGAATTCCTGGTCGAGCCGGCGTACCACCACGCATGAGCCATCCACTCCTGCTGAACCTGCGCAATCTGGCATGCGGCTATCAAGATCAAAGGGTGGTGCAGAACCTGAACCTGCACCTCAACGCAGGCGACATCGGTTGTTTGCTCGGCTCCTCAGGCTGTGGCAAAACCACCACCCTGCGAGCCATTGCCGGTTTTGAACCCGTGCACGAAGGTGAAATCAGCCTGGCCGGCGAAGTCATCTCCAGCGCAGGGTTCACCTTGGCACCAGAGAAACGTCGGATCGGCATGGTGTTTCAGGACTACGCGCTGTTTCCTCACCTGAGCGTGGCCGACAACATTGCCTTCGGCATTCGCAAGCACCCGCAAAAAGACCGTGTGGTCGCTGAACTACTCGAACTGGTCAACCTGAAAAACCTGGGCAAACGCTTTCCCCATGAGCTTTCCGGCGGCCAGCAGCAACGTGTCGCCCTCGCCCGCGCCCTGGCACCGGAGCCACAGTTGCTTCTGCTGGATGAGCCATTCTCTAACCTCGACGGTGAACTGCGGCGCAAGCTCAGCCATGAGGTGCGTGACATCCTCAAGGCACGCGGCACCAGTGCGATCCTGGTCACCCATGATCAAGAAGAAGCCTTCGCCGTGAGTGATCAGGTAGGGGTTTTCAAAGAGGGCCGGCTTGAACAGTGGGACACTCCCTACAACCTCTATCACGAACCGCAGACACCTTACGTGGCCAGTTTCATTGGCCAGGGTTATTTCATCCGTGGTCAATTGAGCTCACCGGAATCGGTCAGCACCGAACTGGGTGACCTGCGCGGTAATCGCGCCTACACCTGGCCAACCGGTGGCGCCGTGGATGTGTTGCTGCGCCCGGATGACATCGTTTACGCGCCAGACAGCCCCTTGAAAGCACGGATTGTCGGCAAGACCTTCCTTGGCGCGTCAACCTTGTACCGCTTGCAACTGCCAACAGGTGCTCAGTTGGAGTCGATTTTCCCCAGCCATGCCGATCATCAGGTGGGGGCGGATGTGGGTATTCGTGTCGCCGCCGAACATCTGGTGCTGTTCCAGGCATCAGGCAGCGTGGCGGCGCAGATTCCTCAAGTCGAATCTGGCGTTCGCCGCTACAGTCCCGCTCACTGAGCAACTGACGAAACCGGATAAAAATGTGGGAGCTGGCTTGCCTGCGATGCAGACGCCTCGGCCTGTCAGTTGAACCGCGGTGATACCATCGCAGGCAAGCCAGCTCCCACATTAGATTTTTAGCGCATTCAGACGTGAGTTTCAGCCCCGCCCAATAGGCGCAAACTTGGCCTGGGTATGCTCAGCCAGTACCGCAGCCGGCAGCTCAACCTCCAGCCCCCTCCTCCCTGCACTGACAAAAATCGTCGCTAACGGCTGCGCCGTCACATCGATGAACGTGCGCAAGCGCTTTTTCTGGCCCAGTGGACTGATCCCGCCCAACAAGTAACCCGTGGCACGTTGCGCCGCTGCCGGGTCGGCCATCTCGACTTTTTTCACCCCCGCCGCGTGGGCCAAGGCTTTTAAATCCAGACTTCCGACGACCGGCACCACCGCCACCAGCAATTCACCTTTCTCACTGCTGGCCAGCAATGTCTTGAACACCCGGGCCGGGTCGAGCGCCAATTTTTCCGCGGCCTCCAAGCCATACGA
>NZ_JBOICG010000746.1:0-12793 GCF_050739995.1 Pseudomonas sp.
GTGTTAGTCACACCGCGGTGATGCCATCGCAGCGGTGCGACGATTCGACAAGCCAGCTCCCACACAAGCTCACACACATTTGAATCTCGACGAGTCTGGAAATTTTCGCTAAATCGCGAGGCTTCAACGGATGAGAATCCTCGGCATTCTATGCCTGCTGCTTGCACTGAACGGCTGTAGCTCGCTGTTGTTCTACCCCGAGCCCGGCCTGCCGTTCACGCCGGACAAAGCGCACCTGCAATACCGTGACGTCACCCTCACCACCGCCGACGGTGTAAAGCTGCACGCCTGGTGGTTGCCGGCCAAGGCCGGCGTGCCGCTCAAGGGCACGGTGCTGCACTTGCACGGTAATGGCGGCAACCTGGCCTGGCACCTCGGCGGTAGCTGGTGGTTGCCGGAGCAGGGCTATCAAGTGTTACTGCTGGACTACCGCGGCTACGGGTTATCGGAAGGCAAGCCGTCATTGCCAGCGATCTACCAGGATCTCGATGCGGCCTTCAATTGGCTCGACCAAGCCCCTGAAACCCAGGGCCAGCCTGTGGTGGTTCTCGGGCAAAGCCTGGGCGGCGCGCTGGCGGTGCATTACCTGGCCGAACACCCGGAGCGCCAGCTCCGGCTCAAGGCCCTGGTGCTGGATGGCGTGCCCGCCAGTTATCGTGACGTAGGGCAATTCGCCTTGAGCACCTCCTGGTTAACATGGCCGTTCCAAGTGCCCCTGTCTTGGCTGGTGCCCGATGCGGACAGCGCGATCAACGCCATGCCAGCGCTGACCGGTGTGCCCAAGCTGTTGTTCCATAGCCTGGATGATCCGATTGTGCCGCTGGTCAACGGTATCCGCTTGTATCAGGTCGCGCCGCCGCCGCGTGTGTTGCAGTTGACCCGTGGCGAGCATGTGCAGACCTTTGCCGACAAGACCTGGCAAACCGTGATGCTGCGTTACCTGGATGACCCGCAACACTTCAACGGCCTGCGCCGCTTGGGCGAGATTCCGAATTATCCGATTCCTAAAGTTGATTCATCAGAGAGCCCGCAATGAGTGAAGAACGCAACATGATCCCGCTGATCCTCACCGGCATCGGCACCATCATCGGCACCGTCGGGTGCCTGTGGTTCTACGGTTATCTGCATTTCGCCAAGCCGGAAGATGCACTGCTGCTCAGCGACTTCACCATGCTCAAGACCGTGCCTGGCGAGGATTACAAGATCTCACTGACTCCGGCGGCACAAGTGGCGCAGTGCGTCGATGGCGTGTTGGTGATGTTCGACACCGAGCAGAAGGGACTCAGCGGCGTGCTGGTGAACAACAAGAAGCAGGCGGTGCGTTGCATGGGGCAGGAGACACCGCAACTGGAACAGTAGGATTGAGCGTGTCGGAAAAGCTGGAACCATTTTGAGTGAGTTACCACAGATTTCGAACTGAACGGCAGTGCTGGTTCAGTTCGTTCTGTCACTTAATTTGGAGTCACATATGGTTAATAAAGTTGGTTCTCCTCAGGGTGGTTTTGGGGGCGTGGGAGCTGGACAGCAGTCCGGTGGTTCGAACGACCTCATGAAGCGTATCGAAGAGTTAATGGCCAAGATTGCGCAGCAAAAAGGCCAAGGCGCAGGCGGCTCCCAGGGGGGCGGGGGCTCCCAAGGTGCGGGGAAAAGTCCTGAAGAAGAGGAGCTGGAAGCACTTCAGAAACAACTTGCCGGCCAGGGTACCCCGCAGAACCCAGGTGCAGGAGGCGGTGGACAGGGGGCTGGATCTGGTAGCGGTGGTGGACAGATTCAATTCCCCTCACCTCAGTGACGTGATTAGCTGGAACCATCGTGCGTCCGAAGCCACAGAAAGCGGTGTGACTTATACAGATCGGGGCCGAGAAAGTGGCGATAACTATTGCTGCGATACGCAACATGCTGGACATGGTCAGGGCGCATGAGGCGCTGGAGCGCAGATACGCTCAGGAGAAAGAAGACCAGCAACATGCTCCCACGCTTGCGGATAATGATGTCGGCTCGAAGATAAAGATGCCGGAGGAAGATACGCACCGTACTGTCCAGTTTGACGAACCGAAAAAAAACCCACCGTGAGGTGGGTTTTTTTATCCAGCGCCAATCAATCAGTTAGCAATGGAAGACCGTGGCTTGACCGGCTGGTTGTCGTTGGAAATAGTCACTTCAACGCGACGGTTCATGGCACGGCCAGACACGCTGCCATTGTCGGCAACCGGGTATTCCTTGCCGTAACCCTGGGTCACGATGCGCGAGATATCCACGCCTTGTTGAGCCAGTGCACGTTGTACCGACGCGGCACGACGCTCAGACAGGCTCTGGTTGTACGAATCGGAACCTGTGCTGTCGGTGTAGCCTTCGACGATCACTTTACGGTCCGGGTTATTGCGCAGGAACTGCGCCAGCTTGGTGATGTTTACCAGACCGCTGGATTTCAGGTCGGACTTGTTGGTGGCGAAGAGCACGTCACCGAAAGTCACCAGGGTGCCACGGTCGGTCTGCTTGGCGTTCAGGCTGTCTTGCAGTTGCTTGATCTGCGCATCACGGGCTTGCAGCAGTGCTTTGGCACGTTCGTCACCCGCGTTTTTCAGCTTGGCTTCGGATTCACGCAGCACGATGGTGTCTTTAGCCACTTCCACGCGCTGGTTGGTCAGGTAGGCCAACTGGTCGACTTTCTTCTCGTCTTCCTTGTCACGGTAGGCTTTCTCTGCCTTGTCCAGCCATTCGCTGGCGTCTTTGGTTTCCAGCGCCGCGACCTTGGTGGCTTGCGGGTTGGCTTGCAGGGCCGAGAAGTTGGTTCTGGCGTTTTCCAGGTTCTGGTTCGGCGGGGTGGAGCAGGCCGCCAGAGCAACGCTCATCGCCAACAGGGCAGGGATCATCAATTGTTTACGCATAATCGTGTCGTCCTTTCAATTCGATATCGGGTGCAATGCAATCAGGGGCGGCAGCTTATTGCTGCTTGATAACTGCCGGGCGCATGCCTTCCTGACGCAGCTCCTGGACAGCTTTCTGGGAATCCTTCACGGCCTGCTGGGCTTTGGCAGCCTGAGCCTTGCGCTCTGCAACGCGAGCGTCCCACTCAGCTTGTTCGGCCAACTGACGCGCTTTGCTGTAGTCCTTGTCGTGCATAGCGATTTCGGCTGCTTTGAGCTTGTCTTGGGCCGACTTCATTTCCACAGCCGCGAATTCGGTGCCGCCGGCACTGACTGCGCTATTGACCGCCGATTGAGTCACCGCGTATTGCTCGGTCGGAGGGTTGCCTGCGCAGCCCGCCAGGACGAAGCTGGTGCCGATTGCCAGAGCGGCCAATTTGAGCCCGCGCAGGTGGTTAAACGAGGATTTGGCAGTGCTGGTCTTCATCGTCTTCAACTCCATTGGATAACTCCTGAAAAACTTCAAAATCCACTTCGTTGGTCAGCGCCAGGGGCCCGGCGGTAAAGCACGAAATGCCCTTTCAAACGGCCGTTCCAAGTGATGGCTTACTGGTTGTGACCGAAGGCTTTTTTTAAAAGTTCAGAGAAGATGGCGATTTGCCTAAAAAAATATTCGACTGATTGGTCAATGTTTAAAAGACGGAACTTTCGCCTCGCACAGCGGTACGCCGGGCCTCTGAAAGGCCCGGAGTACCTGGGTTTTAATGGGATTTATGAATGTTTGTCAGTGCTTCTGTTCGTCGGCACTGGCTGACAGATCATGCAAATAGCGCCGGGATAACGTGAGAAAGCGCGGTGTAGGGCCGACGTCTTCATACAACGGGTCGCCCTCTTCATCGGTGGCAATCACGTGTTTGCCCTTGATGTACGGAAAGCTGGCTTCCAGTTCTTCCAGGGCGGCCCCTATCAATTCTCCGAGCAGTTCTTCGGGGTGGCGTTTAGGGTACATCTCAGTGATGGCAGCCAGTCTTGCGGCGGACTCCACATCCAAATGGATCGCGTACTCGGTTTTGGTCAGGCGACCCTTGGCGGTCTCTTCCCACTGCTGGGCCAGTTCTCGAATTTTCATGGCAACCTCAATTAAGCCTGCGGGTGGCAGGCGCTGATGAGTGACCAGCCGCTGGCGTGGGTAACGTCGCGACTCATAGTTGAGACTAGCTGCAACTCACAAGGTTTAAAGTCTTGTCAGAAACGGATGCCGGCGGCACTCTGGAATCCCTGCGCGTCCCGGATTTCTGGCTGGAGATTGGCTGATGAGTGATATCGATGCACGCTTGCGTGAGGATGTTCACCTGCTGGGTGAGCTGTTGGGCAACACCATTCGAGAGCAATACGGTGATGGTTTTCTCGACAAGATCGAGCAGATCCGTAAAGGCGCCAAGGCGGATCGCCGAGGGGCTGGCGATGAATTGAGCGCCAGCCTTAACCAGTTGCAGGAAGACGAACTGTTGCCCGTGGCACGCGCCTTCAACCAGTTCCTCAACCTGGCCAACATCGCCGAGCAGTACCAACTGATTCATCGGCGCGATGAGTCGCAGCCAGCGCCGTTCGAATCCCGCGTGCTGCCGGAGTTGCTGGCTCGCCTGCAACGCGAAGGCCACAGCGACGAGTCCCTGGCCCGCCAGTTGGCGCGGTTGGAGATCGAATTGGTGCTCACGGCCCATCCGACCGAAGTGGCGCGCCGTACCCTGATCCAGAAATACGATGCGATCGCCGCGCAGTTGGCGCTGCAGGATCACCGTGACCTCACCAGCGCCGAGCGCGAGCAGATCCGCGAGCGCCTGCAACGGCTGATCGCCGAAGCCTGGCACACCGAGGAGATCCGTCGTGTGCGGCCCACACCGGTGGATGAAGCCAAATGGGGCTTCGCTGTGATCGAGCATTCGTTGTGGCAAGCCATCCCCAATTACCTGCGCAAGGCCGACAAGGCGTTATTCGCCGCCACCGGTTTGCATCTTCCCTTGGAGGCGGCGCCGATTCGGTTTGCCTCGTGGATGGGCGGGGACCGTGACGGTAACCCCAATGTCACCGCGCCGGTCACCCGTGAAGTGTTGCTGCTGGCACGTTGGATGGCGGCGGATCTGTATTTGCGTGACGTCGATCACCTGGCTTCGGAGCTGTCGATGCAGCACGCCAGCCCGGCGTTGCAAGCCAAGGTTGGGGACAGTGTCGAACCCTATCGCGCCTTGCTCAAGCAACTGCGTGAACGCCTGCGTGCCACGCGCCAGTGGGCGCACACCTCGTTGAGCGCGGCCACTGCGGCCAGCGCCGAGGTGCTGCAAAACAATCGTGATCTGCTGGAGCCGCTGGAGTTGTGCTACCAGTCGCTGCATGAGTGCGGCATGGGCGTCATCGCTGATGGGCCGCTGCTCGACTGCCTGCGTCGTGCGGTGACATTCGGCTTGTTCCTGGTGCGCCTCGATGTGCGCCAGGACTCCAGTCGCCATTCGGCGGCCATGACTGAAATCACCGATTACCTGGGCCTTGGCCGTTACGAGGACTGGGACGAAGAGGTGCGCATCGCCTTCCTGATGAAGGAACTGGCCAATCGTCGACCGCTGCTGCCGGGTTACTTCAAACCGTCGGCGGATACCGCTGAAGTGTTGAATACCTGCAAGGAAATCGCTGCCGCACCTGCCGCATCGCTGGGCTCCTACGTCATCTCCATGGCGGGTGCCGCGTCGGATGTACTGGCGGTGCAATTACTACTCAAAGAGTCTGGCGTACAACGCCCGATGCGTGTGGTGCCCCTGTTTGAAACCCTGGCCGACCTGGATAACGCCGGGCCGGTCATGGAAAAACTGTTGCTGCTGCCGGGGTACAGGGCGCGTTTGCAAGGCCCGCAGGAAGTGATGATTGGCTATTCGGATTCGGCCAAGGATGCGGGCACCACGGCAGCCGCCTGGGCGCAGTACCGAGCGCAGGAACGTCTGGTGGAGATCTGCCGTGCGCAGCAGGTGGAACTGCTGTTGTTCCACGGTCGCGGCGGCACCGTCGGCCGGGGCGGCGGTCCGGCTCACGAGGCGATTCTGTCGCAGCCGCCAGGTTCGGTGGCGGGGCGCTTCCGCACGACCGAACAAGGGGAGATGATTCGCTTCAAGTTCGGCTTGCCGGACATTGCCGAGCAAAACCTCAACCTCTACCTGGCGGCGGTGCTGGAGGCCACGTTGTTACCGCCGCCGCCACCTGAGCCTGCCTGGCGTCATTTGATGGATGAATTGGCGGCAGACGGTGTCAGTGCTTACCGCGCCGTAGTGAGGGAAAATCCGCAATTTGTTGAGTATTTCCGGCAGTCCACCCCGGAGCAGGAGCTGGGGCGCCTGCCGCTGGGCAGTCGTCCGGCCAAGCGACGTGCGGGCGGCATTGAAAGCCTGCGCGCTATTCCATGGATCTTCGGCTGGACCCAAACCCGCTTGATGCTACCGGCCTGGCTCGGCTGGGAAGCGGCATTGAGCAAGGCACTGGAACGCGGTGAAGGTGAGTTGCTGGGGCAGATGCGCGAGCAGTGGCCGTTCTTCCGCACGCGTATCGACATGCTGGAAATGGTGCTGGCCAAGGCCGATGCCGACATTGCCCGTCTCTATGACGAGCGTCTGGTGCAGCCAGACCTGCTGCCATTGGGTGTGCACTTACGCGACCTATTGTCGCAGGCGTGCAATGTGGTGCTTGGCCTGACCGGCCAGTCGCAACTGCTGGCCCATAGCCCTGACACCTTGGAGTTCATCCGCCTGCGCAACACCTACCTTGACCCTCTGCACCTGTTGCAGGCCGAGTTGCTGGCACGTTCCCGTCAGCAGGAAGCTGCGCAAGACAGCCCTCTGGAACAGGCGCTGCTGGTGTCCGTGGCCGGTATTGCCGCGGGTTTGCGCAACACCGGCTGAGGTTTTTCGCGTGTTCTCAAAGGCTTGCGAATAAACATGGCGGGCCGCCCTGGAAAGGGCGGTTGGCGTTTATGGGGGCAGGTAGCACTCAGGCTTACCGGGCCTATGACGCATGCCGGGCGCGGGTTGCTGCGACTTTTGGCGGCTTGTGTGGTTAAGGCCTGCTGTGTATCTTGATCAGCCTTTGGCCGTTTGGGCGGTCCGAATCCTATTTCTACGAGATTTGCCCCCACGCGGTGAATCCGAGCGTCATCTCTATATAAAAAATTGAGGAGCACATCAATGCGCGTCATTCTGCTGGGAGCTCCCGGGGCCGGTAAAGGTACTCAGGCAAAGTTCATCACTGAAAAGTTCGGCATTCCACAAATCTCCACTGGCGACATGCTGCGTGCTGCCGTCAAGGCCGGCACCGAGCTGGGCCTGATCGCCAAGAGCGTGATGGACAGCGGCGGCCTGGTCTCCGATGACCTGATCATCAACCTGGTCAAGGAACGCATCAGCCAGGAAGACTGCAAGAACGGTTTCCTGTTCGACGGCTTCCCGCGCACTAATCCCCAGGCTGAAGCCCTGGTGAAAGCCGGCGTTGAGCTGGATGCCGTGGTTGAAATTGCCGTTGAAGACGAAGAGATCGTTCAACGTATCGCGGGTCGTCGCGTGCACGAAGCCTCGGGCCGTGTGTACCACACTATCTACAACCCACCGAAGGTTGAAGGCAAGGACGATGTCACCGGCGAAGACCTGGTGCAACGCAAGGACGATACGGAAGAAACCGTGCGTCATCGCCTGTCGGTCTACCATTCCCAGACCAAGCCGCTGGTGGATTTCTACCAGAAGCTCTCCGCAGCCCAAGGCAAACCGAAGTACAGCCATATCCCTGGCGTGGGTTCGGTAGAAGCCATCACCGCCAAGGTGTTGCAGGCTCTGAGCTGATTCAACGATCAGCTTCATGTACAACGGCCCGCTTGCGGGCCGTTGTTGTTTATACTGGCGCACTTTTTTTCGACTTGGACACCTACACCGATGAGCACCCTGCTGGCCCTGGACACCGCGACTGAAGCTTGCTCCGTTGCCTTGCTGCACGATGGCAAGGTAACGAGCCACTACGAGGTGATCCCGCGCCTGCATGCACAGAAGCTGTTGCCGATGATCAAGCAACTGCTTGAAGAGGCGGGCACCACGCTTTCCGCCGTGGATGCCATCGCTTTTGGGCGTGGCCCCGGCGCGTTTACCGGCGTGCGTATTGCCATCGGTGTGGTGCAGGGCCTGGCATTTGCGTTGGAGCGTCCGGTGTTGCCGGTCTCCAACCTCGCGGTGCTGGCCCAGCGTGCATTGCGCGAACACGGTGCCACCCAGGTCGCGGCGGCGATTGATGCGCGGATGGATGAAGTCTACTGGGGTTGCTACCGCGAAACCGCCGGGGAAATGCGCCTGGTCGGTGTCGAAGCCGTGCAGGCACCGGAAGCGTCCGTACTGCCCGGTGATGCTGAGGGCGACTGGTTCGGTGCCGGCACCGGCTGGGGTTATGGTGAGCGTATCGGTGTGCAGACCGTCGGCCAGGCGGCGGATATGTTGCCCCATGCGCAAGACTTGCTGACCTTGGCGCGCTTCGCATTCGAACGGGGCGAAGCGATCCCGGCCGATCAAGCGGCACCGGTTTACCTGCGTGATAAAGTCGCGCAGACCAAGGCCGAACGCGGGATTATTTGACGTCAAAATTGTGGGGATTCGACGGCAAATTTCGCCAATCGTCAGAATTTGATGGGGTTTGTAAACCTTTTACAAATTATGTGTTCTAGTTATCACCAGAGCATTTGCGCACCATGGAAAGTGCCGCTAAATTGCCATCATTGATACCGAGTCTGCATGTATGCGTATAGACGGCTTCTCCTCACAGTCCTACCCGATCAAGCGCAAGCCGCGTAAGGCGAACGCGACGGTAGACGATGGTGTCGAGGATTCGCCGGACTTCATCGAGGTGCAGTCCGACTCGCCGTCCAACGCCCAGGGTTCTGCAGGCTCGCGCATCGGCGGTCTTCCCGCCCGCCAGCAAGACATGGTCTTTCCGCGCTCCATGAGCAAAAGCGTCGCCACCGCCCTGGCCAGCTACCTGACCACCGCCGGCTTTGTCGAATGGGACATGGAAGTGCTGGGTCTCGATATCCATATCTGATGCGTTTGCCTTACTACATTGGTTGTCCCTCCTGGAGCGAAAACGCTTGGCGTGACTACCTGTACCCGGCCGACGCCCGTTCCGGTGACTACCTCTCCCTGTATTCCCAGGTCTTCAACGCGGTTGAAGGCAACACCACCTTTTACGCCCGACCTTCGGCTGCCACTGTGCAGCGTTGGGCTGAAGTCATGCCTGCGGATTTTCGCTTCACCGCCAAATTCCCCGGCGATATCAGCCACGGCGGCGACTTGCGCGAGCAGCTGCCGGCGGCGGAAAGTTTTGTCGGCCTGATGAGTCCGCTGGGCGAGCGCGTTTCGCCGCTGTGGCTGCAATTGCCCGCGACGTTTTCGCCACAACGCCTGGGCGAGCTGGCCGGTTTCATCGACAGTTTGGAGCGTCCACTGGCGGTAGAAGTGCGTCATCAGGCGTTCTTTGCCAAGGGGGATGCCGAACGAATGCTCAACCGCCTGTTGCGCGACCGCGGTGTAGAGCGCATCTGTCTCGATCCCCGCGCCTTGTTCAGTTGCACCTCTACCTCGGATGCGGTGCTGCATGCCCAATCAAAAAAACCTAAGGTGCCACCACGCCCGGCGGCGCTCACTCAGTTTCCACAAGTGCGGTTTATCGGCCATCCAGAGCTGGAAGCCAATGACCCGTTCCTGATCCCATGGGTTGAAAAGATCGCCGTCTGGATCGAAGAAGGGCGCACGCCCTACGTGTTCCTGCACACCTCCGATAACCGCCTGGCCGCTCAGTTGGCGCTGCGCTTTCACGACAAACTGATGGTGCGGCTGCCCGGTTTGCCACCCTTGCCGACGCTGCATCGAGAACCCGTGGCGGAGCAACTGGGGTTACTCTAAGACTCCCTCTTTCCGACAGGAGTCAGTCATGGATGCTCACGCCCTTCGCGCCGAACACTTCAAGGCCCTGCATGAACGTGATCGTGCGTTCGTGATGCCCAATCCGTGGGATGCCGGTTCCGCCGTCATGCTTGCCAGTCTTGGCTTCGAAGCCTTGGCCACTACCAGTGCCGGGTTCGCGTTCAGCCTCGGGCGGCCGGATGCGGAAGGCGCGCTCTCCCTGGAAGATACGCTCGGCAATGCCTCAACCATCGTACGGGCGACTTCGCTGCCGGTAGCGGCCGATCTGGAAAATGGCTTCAGCGACACCCCAGAAGGCTGTGCCCAGACTATCTTGCGGGCGGCGGCCACAGGCATCGTCGGTGGCTCCATCGAGGACGCCACTGGCGTCGCCGTCGACCCTATCTACCCGTTCGATTTGTCGGTTGAGCGCGTGGAAGCGGCTGTCGCGGCTGCCCGCAGCTTGCCCTTTGCCTTTACGCTGACGGCCCGCGCGGAAAACCTCCTGCATGGTCGCCTGGATCTGCCTGACACCATTCGCCGTCTGCAAGCCTATGCCGAAGCGGGTGCCGATGTGTTGTATGCGCCGGCTTTGCGCAGTGCCGAAGAGGTGTTGGCGGTGGTCAAGGCCGTCGCACCCAAGCCGGTGAATGTGTTGATGTCCGGGGGCTTGAAGCTGAGTGTGGCGCAGCTGAGCGCCATGGGTGTGCGGCGTATCAGCGTTGGCTCGGCCTTGGCTCTGGCGGCGTATGGCGAGTTCTATCGGGCAGCGCAGGAAGTGTATGAGCTGGGCACGTTCGACTTCACCGAACGCAAGATGCCGTTCAGCCAGGCCAATGGTTTTTTCAAGGGTTGAATCAGGCGGCCAATCGCAGGTTGTTGAGGATCAATGGGCGCGCCCAGTGGTAGTCGAAGTCCAATGCCTTCTGTTGTGCCACCAGTTCTTCGGCCGGGTACGGCGTGGCAGGTGGCGGCAGCAGGTCCAGTTCGAACTCGGCAATCGGCAGGTGTAGCGGGTGTGGTTCCGGCGCCGGACCTGGTTCGGGCAGAGGTTGGCCGGCATTCAACACGATCGGGCGAACCCAGCCGCTTTCGAAATTCTGCTGGCGCTGTTGGGCGACAATTTCTTCCGGCGGGAACGGAGTGGCAGCCGGTGGTAGCAACTCGGTTTCGAATTCGGCGATAGGCAGGAACAGCGGTTCAGGCGGGGCGATCTCGGTGTCTTTCACATCGCACTCACGCTGGGTGAGGATCTGCGACAGCAGGTCGGCGCCTTCGCTGGGCTCTACCGCAGGGTCCAGCGGTGCAGGTGCCTTGGCGGCGAGCGCGTCCGGCGAGTCACCGAGCTGTTCGGCCAACGCACGGGCGAAGAAGTCCTGCCACACATGACTCACCCCGGCCAGCGCTTGAGTATTGCGCAGGCCGTAGTGGTTGTGGGTCGGCAGTACACCGATGGTTAGGGGAAGAATGTCTGACATTTTTCTCGGTCGACGCTCAGCTCTGGCAAAATACCTGACTGTTGTTTTTATCGGCCGCTGTTGGCCGATCCTTAATATTTTTGAGCGTAGCGATTGATGAGCGAACAACCAGCGGCCAGCCGCATTCGGGTCGAGGCCTTGGCCGAAGGTTTCCAGGCGCGTGCCGAGCAGTGGGCTGGGCAGCTTGGCCTGCCTTTGCAGCTGGAGGAGGCGGACTTTTCCCTGCAAGTGGGGGAGCAAGGCCTGCAACTGCAACAGCTTGGGCCTGACGCGCCGGGGCCGGTGCGTGTGGATTTTGTCGAGGGTGGTGCGGCACACCGGCGTTTATACGGTGGTGGCAGCGGGCAGATGATCGCCAAGGCGGTGGGCATTGCCCAAGGCGTACGACCACGGGTGCTGGACGCTACGGCAGGCCTGGGCAAGGACGCGTTCGTGCTGGCCAGCCTGGGCTGCGAGATGAGCCTGATCGAGCGTCAACCGTTGATCGGCGCCTTGCTCGAAGACGGCTTGGCGCGTGGTGCGGATGATTTCGAGGTTGCGCCGATCGTGGCACGCATGAAGTTGCTCAAGGGCAACTCCATCGACGTGATGCTCAACTGGGAAGGCGAGCCGCCCCAGGTGATCTACCTGGACCCTATGTTTCCTCATCGTGAGAAAACCGCTTTGGTGAAGAAGGAAATGCGCCTGTTCCGCCCTTTGGTGGGTGATGATCCGGACGCACCGGCGTTGCTCGCAGCGGCACTGGCCTTGGCCAGCCACCGCGTGGTGGTCAAGCGCCCACGCAAGGCACCCTGTATTGAGGGGCCGAAGCCGAGCCATGCGTTGGATGGGAAGTCCAGCCGGTATGACATCTACCCGAAGAAAGCGCTCAAGGGCTGAGTGTTTTAGTGGCCTTTAGGGCCTCATCGCAGGCAAGCCAGTTCCCACATTTTTGATTTGTGAATACTTTCAAGTGTGGGAGCTGGCTTGCCTGCAATAGCGTCAGCCCAGACAACACAAGGCCTCAGGCCCGATAAGCGCGCATAAACAACCCCACCACATCCTGCACATGCGCCTCGGCGGCGTCCTCACTCAACTGCCCGCCGCAGCCGTACAGCAAGCAGAAGTTCGCCGTCCCCTTGAGCAGGCAGAAGAAGTGCTCGGCTGCCGTAAACGGTTTGTCGATGCTCAGGGCGCCGCTCTGGTCGATCTTGCTCAGCAGGCGTTCCATCCCCTGGAGCATACGCATGGGGCCGGCTTCGAAGAAGATCTGTGAGAGTTTCACGTCCTGATTGCCGGTGGTCATCATCAGCCGGTGCAGGTTCACCGACTCTGCGCTGTTGATCAGGCGATGGAACCCCCGTGCGATATTCAGCAACACAGTCTCTACCGGTATGCCGACCGGAAGTTCGAAATACATCACCGGCAATTGTTCTTCGCACTTGGCGACCACGGCGGCGGTAAACAGGGTTTCTTTGTCGGTGAAGTGGCTGTACAC
>NZ_JBOICG010000747.1:0-6559 GCF_050739995.1 Pseudomonas sp.
GCCGAAGAGTTAAATAAAATTATCTTGGAATAACAGCCAATAAGTCGGTCAGGTGTTTCTGGCCGGCTTTGGCTTTGAGTGCTTTCAAATTATCTATAAAGGTGTGTTAGCATAATGGACGGAAAAAACATTATACCTGTGCCGTATGTTTTTACGATAATTACTATGGCTCCCATTTTTTTAATTGCTTTCCTATTGCCCGAAAATCCTGACTCTGATATTTACCGAGAAATAAACAGTTTTTTGGATGGTCATTTATTAGGGCAGGTTGGTTATTGGTCTTCAAAGTTTCCGTTCAGCTCCAAGGTTGTGGCGAACTATATCAGTATTTTAGGCCCTGTATTTGCGCTGATTTTTTTTGTGAAAGTTTACCAAGGTTTGATTGTGGATCCTGAACAATACAAAAAGCATACGGTTATTAAGTATTTTTTTGCAGCGATTGGCATGATCGGTCTTATTTCATTTGTAATTTATATTAATTATTTTGGCTCTGTGGATTTGGGGGCGCATAGTCGAAAGTGGCGGTTCTTTGGGTCAAATGCATTCGCGTACTCCTTGTTTTCGTCAGGTATGCTTTTTGGTTTGTACGGTATGACCATATTTAGTTATGCAGGTTTTTTTTATCTTCCACGACTTCTAATAAAACGCTGGAGAGACAAATAGATATTTGTGCTTTCCCGCGCCTAAAACCGGGAAAATAGAAGCCGGAGGCCGTGGGGCATTCACTGTAGTGTCCAGCACTTCTGTAGATCCTTGCAAGCCAAGACTGGATGCTTAATCAGTTAGAAATGCATCAGTATAATTTTAACTTCATTGGGGCACCCACAGTAAATGAAGCAGGTTCGGGGTCCTAGGCGTGGGGCAAAATTGGGGTAAACCGCACGCCAATCTATGCCATTCAATGCCACTTATGCATTTATGCAACCTGCTGCGGCCGGGTCTTATAGCCAGTAACCACGAGATTATCACTCGAAATCCTACACATACCCCTACCCAATCGGGGTGTGCTTTGTCAGAGGAGATTGGTTCGTAGTTTCGCCAAGCCCTGCTTGATGTGCCTAGCGTTTTCACCGATCACGAATAGAGCACCACGTATGTTTAACAGACATCTTGTGGAGGTGTGAAGGCGAGAAGCTTGAAGGTTTTTCGCAGGAGAGCCGTGGGGGCACATTAACGCTATGCCAGCGATGTCTGTGGGAAAAGTCTGATAGCTTGGGAAAAATCCTATATTAGTTTTCAGATATTTATGAAAGTCAAATATTAGAATGTTCCACTCGTCGGAAAATACTCACTCAAGTTATGTTTGAGTAGCTATTAAATTATATTTAAATCAATGAGTTAGTATTGTTTTTGGCATAAGGCCGCAATTAGTCAGAATGTTGGCTTGTTCTAAGTTCGATGTTAGTTTGCCAGCCTTCCTAATTCGACGGATCGAACATGCCTTCTCTTGTGCCAAGGACTCGGCTACTGCTGGGCGTCTGCCTGCTGACTTACTTCGCGCTGAACAGCGCGGCGGCTGCCCCGACGCCTGGCGATCAGGACTTGATCCGCGACCGGCAAAACCGTCTGTTGGAAGAACAACAGCGGCGCCTCGAAGAACTCAAAGACCTGCCCGGCGAAGCGGCAAAACCCGTCGCCCCCACCACCCCGGTGGATGCTCGTTGCTTCCCCATCCAAGACATTGAGCTCAAGGGCGCCGATAGCCTGCCTTCCTCTGACCGCGAGCGCTTGCTCAAGCCTTACATCGGCCAGTGCCTGGGTGTGTCTCAGCTTAATGAACTGCTCAAGGCCATTACCGACTACTACATCGACAAAGGTCTGGTGACCAGCCGTGCTTACTTGCCGCAACAGGATCTGTCCAAAGGTCATCTGCAAGTGCTAGTGGTGGAAGGCAAACTTGAAAGTTTGAAAGGCGCCGACAACAGCAAACTGTCAGAACGCGAACTGGCGATGGCCTTCCCGGGTAAAAATGGTGACTTGCTGAACTTGCGAGAAATCGAGCAGGCCATCGATCAGCTCAATCGCCTGCCATCAAACCGGGCGCAAATGGAACTGGCGCCAGGCGATGCCGTTGGTGGTAGTTCGGTACTGGTGAAAAACAACCCGCAAAAGCCTTGGCGCGCGAGCCTGTCGCGCAATAACGACGGGCAAAAAAGCACCGGCGAACAGCAGTGGGGCACAGGCCTTGAGTGGGACAACCCGCTCGGCCTCGCTGATCAATTGATTCTGCGCGGCGGCCACGACGCCATCAGCGACCACCAGAAGACCTCGAAAAACGCGATGTTCTATTACAACCTGCCGTGGGGTTGGTGGAACTTCAGCTACAGCTACAACCAGAGTGATTACCGCTCGGTCGCGCAGGGCGACGGCTTTGATTTCAAGCAAAGCGGTGACAGCCAAAACCATCAGTTGCGTGCCGAGCGTGTGATTCACCGCGATGCGCTGAGCAAGACCTCGATCAACATCGGGCTGTCGCATCTGCGCACGAACAACTACATCGAAGACAGCCGCCTGGCTGTCAGCAGCAATCGACTCAGCGAATTGCAACTGGGGATCAACCACGGTCGCCGGATGGGCAGCGCCTACGTCAACATCGATCTTGGCGTGCAGAACGGCATCGGCGCCTTCGATGCCCAGCGCGACGATCAGCACCGTGATCGCTTCGGCAACCTCACCGCCACCCCGGACTACCGCAAATACACCGCCACCATCAGTTACCTGCAACCGTTCACGTTGTGGGGCGAATCGTTCAGCTTTACCAGCCTGGCCACCGGGCAGCGCAGTGAAGACGTGCTGTTCAGCCCGCAACGCATGAGCCTCGGCGGTTCATCCTCGATACGCGGTTTCAAGGACCAGCAACTGACTGGCGACAGCGGCGGCTACTGGCGCAACGACCTGCGCTGGTCCCGCCCGGTGGCCTGGGGTTGGATGCGCCCGGTGTTCGCGGAATACGGCGCCAGCGTCGGTTACGACCAAGGCGTGATTCGCAATGATCGCTACAACGGCGAAGTGCACGGGCGGGTCTCGAGTAATTCGTTGGAGCTGTTTGCCCGTGGCCAATACGTCAGCACCAGCGTGACCTTTGCCCACTCGCTGGAACGCCCGGGCGCGCTGCTTGAACGCGAAGCGCCGATCTACTTCCGCATGGACTTTTTCCTGTAATTCAACGCCTAGTTGCATCGAGAGTTTGAAATGGATGTTCGCCAATTTGCCTTCCTGGTCCGCCAGCCCTCAGCCACTCTGAAACGCCGTGACACGTTCTTGGGCCTGCCTAAACGTGGGCTGGTGCTGGTGCTGGCGAACGCCATGTTCTGGCAACCGTTGTGGGCACAGGCCGACGGCATTGTCGTCAGCGGCCCGGGAACAACGGTGGGGCAGGCGGGCAATGGTGTTCCTGTGGTGAACATCGCTGCTCCCAATGGCAGTGGTATGTCCCACAACCAGTTCAAGGATTACAACGTCGGCGCCAACGGCGTGATCCTCAACAACGCCACCGACCGCACCCAGTCGACCCAACTGGGCGGCATCATCCTCGGCAACTCGAACCTGCAAGGCCGCGCGGCCAACATCATCCTCAACGAGGTCAACGGCGGCAGCCCCAGCCAACTGCGCGGCTACACCGAAGTGGCGGGCCAGTCGGCCAAGGTCATCGTCGCCAACCCCTACGGCATCAGCTGTAATGGTTGCGGCTTCATCAACACCCCCAACGTCACCCTGACCACCGGCAAACCCATCCTCGATAACGGCCGCCTGGACCGTTACCAGGTCGACGGTGGCGCCGTGACCATCGACGGCCAGGGCCTGAATGCCAGCAACGTCGACCGCTTCGAAATCATCACCCGCTCGGCGAAGATCAACGCGCAGATCAATGCGCGCAACTTGACCGTGATTGCCGGTCGCAACGACGTCAACGCCCAGACCCTGAATGCCACCGCGCGTGCCGATGACGGCAGCGCCAAGCCGGAGCTGGCGATTGATTCGTCGGCGTTGGGCGGGATGTACGCAGGCGCGATCAAACTGGTAGGCACTGAAGCCGGGGTCGGGGTGAAGCTCGACGGGACGTTGGCGGCCAGTGGTGGGGATATTCAGCTCGATGCCAATGGGCACCTGAGCATGGCGCAGGCGGCGGCGAGTGGCGCGGTCAACGTCAAGGCCGCAAGCCTCGAGGCCCAGGGTGCGGTCTACGCCGGCACTGCGCTGGCTCTGCAGACCCAGGGCGACTTGAACAGCCGAAAAACCCTCGCCGCCCGCGACAGCATCACGCTGTCCAGTGGTGGTCAGCTGACCAACAACGGCATTATCGAAGCCGGCGTCAACGCGGATAACACTCGCAATACCACGGGCGATGTCAGCCTTACCGCACAGACCCTCAACAACACCGGCAACAGTGTGATCGCCAGTCGCGCACTGACGGTCAACACCCAGGCCTTGAACAACCAGGGTGGCACCCTCAGCGCGAAACAGAGCGCGAAGGTCACCGCCGTCACCCTCGACAACCAGAACAAAGGCCGCGTGCTCAGCAACGCCAGCCTGGATGTGAAAGCCGATCGCGTGCTGAACGCCCAAGGTGGGCTCATCACCAGCAGTGGCCCGCTGACCGCCACCCTTGGCGAGTTGAATAACCGCGGTGGCGAAGTGTCCAGCCTCGACGTGGCGGCCCTGAATGTCGCTACCCTGGACAACGTCGCCGGGCTGGTCACGGCGGGCAACACCCTGAGCCTCACCGCCAGCGGTGCCGTCAACAACCAGGGCGGTACCCTCAGTAGCCAGGGCACGCTCGGGCTCAAGGCGGGCGCCGTGGATAACAGCGCGGTCGGCCGCATCGCCAGCAACCAGGCATTGACGGCCAACGTCGCCAGTCTCAACAACAACGGTGGCCGGCTCACCAGCGTCAACGGTCTGAACCTGGACCTTAATCACGGCCAACTGGACAACCAAGGCGGCCTGATCCGTGGTCCGGGCCTGGTGTTCAACAACCTCGCCGATGTGGCGAACCAGGGCGGTGAGATTTCCAGTACCCAGGGCTTCACCCTGGCGGCGCAAAACCTCGATAACAGTGGCGGCAACCTGATCAGTGATCAAGGCTTGACCCTACGACTCTCCCAGGCCTTGAACAACATCAAAGGGCTGGTGTCTGCCGGCAGTCTCGATGCCCATGTCGCGAGCCTGGACAACAGCAATGGCATGCTCAGCAGCAAGGGCGCGTTGGATTTGACCGTCGATGGCGCACTGACAAACCTGAGCGGCGTAGTGGTCGCCGATGGCAACGCCAACCTGATCGCCACGAGCCTGGATAACAGCAACGGCCAGGTTTCCGGCAAGCAAAACGTCAACGCTCGTATCGCGGATGTGGCCAACCACAATGGCCTGGTGATCGCTCAAGGTGTCATGAGCCTGGGTGGCAATGCTCTGGACAACCGCCAGAACGGCCTGGTGTCCGGTACTCAAGGTGTGCAGCTCACCGTTGCCCGTGTCGACAACCGTGGCGGCGAAGTGTCGAGCAAGGCCGCTGTCACCCTCAACGGCGCGCACCTGGACAATAGCGACAGCGGCCGAGTGATTGCGGGCACTGCGCTGAACCTGACCGTCGATGACATTCTCAACCGCAACCTGGGCGTGTTGCGCGGGCAAACCGGCGTGAGCCTGAGCGCCGCACAACTGGACAACACCGGTGGCACCGTCGCCAGTCAAAAAGACAGCGCATTGGTCCTCAGGGGTGACCTGCACAATGCTCAAGGCCTGATCAGCAGCGAAGGCCTGCTGACGGTCACTGCTGCAGCCTTGGCCAACCGCCTGGGCAGCCTGTCCAGCGCCGGCCAACTGAGTGTCACCACCACGGGCACCGTGGATAACCAGGGCGGCCGTTTGGTCACCGACAGTGGCCTGGACCTGCGCAGCGCCAGCCTCGACAACAGTCAGAAAGGCACCTTGAGCGCGCGCCAGGCAGCACACATCAATACCGGCACCCTGGACAATCATCACGGTGGCGGTATCAGTTCCGCTGAAACGCTGGGCATCACCGCCGGCCAACTCAACAACGGCGACGGTGGGCAAATCAGCAGCGCCAAGGCTCTTACCGCCAGCGTCAGCGGACTGGACCAGCAAGGCGGTCAGTTGACCAGCGGCGAGTCCCTGACCCTGGACCTGAACCGTGGCCAGTTGAATAACCAGGGCGGCTTGATCAACGCCCCATTGTTGCTGCTCAAGAACCTCAAGGACGTGAACAACCAAGGCGGTGAAATCTCCAGCCGCCAGGCCTTCGCCCTCACTGCCGATAATGTCGATAACGGCAACGGCAAACTGCTGAGCAACGATGCGCTGACCGTGCTCATCAGCCAGGCCCTGTCCAACGTCAAAGGCCTGATCGCTGCGGCGTCGGTGGACGCCCATGCGGCGACGCTCGATAACAGCGGCGGGACGTTCACCAGTCGTGGTGTTGCACTGCTCAACGTTGATGGGCAACTGACCAACCAGAACCAGGGCCTGATCAACGCAACCCACACACTGACCATCAACAGCGCTGCGTTGGACAATCAGCAAGGCTCGTTGCTGGGCAGTG
>NZ_JBOICG010000748.1:0-15634 GCF_050739995.1 Pseudomonas sp.
CAACAAGTGAGTGACTGACACCCCGTCTTCGCGAGCAAGCCCGCTCCCACACAAGCCCAACACCCGCAGTAATCAGCAGGTCTTACAGAACGTCGAGCAGCTCGACGTCGAACACCAGAACGCTGTGCGGCGGGATGCTGCCAACG
Source organism: Pseudomonas sp. (assembly GCF_050739995.1). Taxonomy (GTDB): domain Bacteria; phylum Pseudomonadota; class Gammaproteobacteria; order Pseudomonadales; family Pseudomonadaceae; genus Aquipseudomonas. The sequence continues at coordinate 147 of NZ_JBOICG010000748.1, forward strand.
CCTTGAGCGCCGTAAGCCAGTTCGCTCGGCACGTACAGGCGCCATTTGCTGCCGGCATTCATCAGTTGCAGGGCTTCGGTCCAACCGGCGATCACGCCGCCAACCGGGAACTCTGCTGGCTGGCCGCGCTCGTAGGAGCTGTCGAACACAGTGCCGTCGATCAGAGTGCCATGGTAGTGAGTACGCACTTGGTCTTCACGGGTTGGCTTGGCGCCATCACCTGCCGTCAGCACTTCGAATTGCAGACCGGAAGCCAGGGTGGTGATGCCAACACGTTTGGCGTTTTCAGCCAGGAAGGCCAGGCCTTCACCAGCAGCAGCTTCAGCCTTGGCTGCGGCTTCAGCTTGCATGATTTCACGGATAACCTTGAAGCTGGCGGCCATTTGCTCTTGGTCGACACGGCTTGGCTTGCCGGCGAAGGCGTCGGTCAGACCGGCCAGGATCGCATCAATGCTCACGCCCGGTGGCGGGTTGTCACGCAACTGGTCGCCCAGTTGACGGCCAATGCCATAGCTGACGCGAGTTTCGTCGGTGGACAGATTAACTTCGGACATGGAACGCTCCGCTGTAGGACAGCACTGAAAAACCGGCACAGATGCCGCTATTCCCGTGTCATCCAGAACTAAAAGGGCCCGCAGACTAGCACAGAATCCTGGCTGCTGATGAGCCCCACACAACGCCTCGTGCATAGCTATCTACTGCCGCAGCACCTGCCCTGGCCCCCAAGCTGATGATTCACTTCATCCTCATGGGAGCTGTGCCGATGAGCACGCCGAATACCCCACCTGCTGACCCCTCATTTCAAACGATACAAACCCATTTACTGGAAATCGTCCCCGCACTGCGTTCCCGCACCCGGCTCCCAATTGCGTTGCCAGAGGCTCTATTGGCCCTGGAAAAGCTCAATGCCACACTCAAAAAAGCCAACGTCAGCTTGCTTGGCCAATCGCGCGCGTTGTATCAGGACCTCGCTCACGCCGACCTCACGACCGATGATGGAAAAAGACGGCTGGCACAGCAGGTCGCGAACCTGAACAAGCAACTGCAGGCCCTGGATGAAACCAGCACCATTGATGGGCAAGGTCGAAAATCTTTCATGACCTTTGCAGCAGGCAGCACCGCGATGGAACAGGAAGCCAAACTTAACGCCGACGACTACCTGCTGGCTCCGTCAGACCTGCGCATGATCGAAGATTGCACCCTCGGCCCCACCCTGCGCCCCGGAATGTACGCCCTGACGTTCACGTACCAGGAACAGACGATAGAATTTGCCGGCGCTTTTGTACTGACTCGCCAATCCAGCCCAGTAGTCAATGACCTGACAAGCACGGTGGACACAGGGCCGGTGTTGTTCTTCACCCCTTCCCGAGGCCTGGAAGCATTTCCATCGCTACGCGACCTTGAACAGAGCCTGTGGGCAGTCTTGAAGTCGCCAGCGGGGCATGCAGAAATCGCTCAGCATTTACCGGTGCGCTACCAAGCGTTGGACACTATCGGAATCTGGCCTCTCCAATTGCAGCCAATCGAAGGTGAGCCGCTGTTCGAACACACTTGGAACGCCATTCTCGACAAGCGTCGACAAGACATCGAGCTGGCACTGAGCCTCACCCACAACCCAACGCACGACACATCCATCTTGATGGTGGCCTTGGACAAGGCACTGTCCGATGCCCTGCCCGACCTGACCCTGCGCCTGGATTTTCGTGCGCAACGTCTGTTGGAACTCCACCTGTACAACAGCCTGCCGGATTGGTACCGAAACGCCGAGACCACCCAGCAGTCCGCACTGGTGCAACAAATACACGCTTACAACCAGGCTCGCGGTGAGTTTATCGACCTGTTCGGAGCCGCTGCGACACCTCAAGCCCTGGCACATTTCAGTTTGGTCGAGCAACTGGCCGATGAGCTGGACATCCATGACCTGGACCCAAGCCAACTGCTCGTCACCACCCAACGCACAGTGCCCAATGTCGGTACCTACGAGCAGCGCCAAAGCCTGGTTGAACTGAGCCTGCGCGGCCTGCATACCGGCGATGAACTACCGGGGTCGACCTTTGAAAAACAGACCCACCTCACCTACGCAGGAGCAGCCTTGACCGCCTCCCACGCGGGACTGACACCGGTCGGCGTACGAATACTGGTGCAAAACCTGCAGCCGCGACTGGACTTCGCCAAACTCCAGACAGACATGAAGGCCAAACCTGAAACTCGCTCCGCAGCTCACACGATGCTGGACCAGAGGCTCGTAACACTGGCTCGGATCAGCAAACTGCAAGGAAGCCTGAGCCCGGCCGACCATCAATTGTTCGAGCAACTACGGGAAAAACCTCAACCCCACCTGCACGCCCACTCCGTTTCGCTCCACGGCGCGCAGCTCAAGGACCTCTGGGTGCTGCGCGAAAACAATGCCCAAGGCGAGGCAAAACGATTGCTGTTGTGCACTCCGGAATCACCCCGTGCTCAATCGTTCATCACCTTCACCAGCGTAAGAGAATGCCAGGTCCATATCCTCGCTTGGGCCGTCGATAAGTCGTCCGTCGAAGGCCGCTCCATGCGCGATTACCTGATGGGCCAGGCTCCGCTGCGTTTTCAACCGAAGATGGCACTTTTCCTCAAATCCCTGACCTTCAAACCCGACGCAGACGAACACCTGGAAGTAACGTTTGGTACACCGTGCAACTACACCCAGTGCCTGGACGCCATGGTGGCGCATTTACTCGATGGTCAGGTGGTGGACGACTATGAACACGGCACGCCGTCCTGGTATCGCTCGGCTTCGTCGGCGGATCGAACCCGCCTGACTACCCTCAGCGCCGATGCCGCCGGAGCCCTTGACACCTACAATGCTCGACCAGACTCCGAGGCTAACTTCTCGAGCTTCGAAGCCTTCCTGCATGACAAGGCCAAACGCAGCCTCAACGCCCTGCTCAACCGTCCCAAAAACGATATCGACCCGGACAGCGTATTTGCCTACTCACCCAAACCGCTCTTGGGGGTCGCATCGCAGCCAGTGTCCTACACCCAGCTGTACCGCGATGGATACGAAGACGGTATTGGTTTTCTCAACGAAAAATTCGCTGCCTCAGCCACCTTTCGTGGGCCACCGGAAGTCGACCTGAGCCGCCTGACCGCGCAAAACGTCGCTCGCTCGGTAACCGGCATTTGGATCGGCCAACGTTACACCGATGAAGTGCGCAAAAGCCTGCAATCTGTCGATAGCCCAGGCTATGCCGCACGACGGGATGCCACCCTCAAGATCACTCAGTTGCAGATGAAAAGCGCTGCTCTGGAGTCGCGGCTGCAAGGCGAAATCGCCAGCGTCGACCTGGCTTGGCTTGAACGCGCCATTGATAGCCTGCCTGATACCACCGCCACATCCCGCAATACCTACCAGGTACATCGTCTGTCGATCGAAGGCGATTGGGTGATCGGCTGCTACCTGTTTCGACACGCCGACAATCCGGTGCTGCTCTATACCCCCAACGCACCGGATGGCATCGGCGTTCGTGAGGCCAAGTTATTCAACTATCTGCTAAAAAAAGACAACGGCTTTCTGGCCTACCTAACCAATCGAGTGCCGCTGCAATCCCAGACGCGGATCAATCAATGGTTACTGAGTGCGCAAAAAGGTCTACCGCAAGACATAAACCGCACCACCCCAAGCCCTGCCCGTCACGACAGTATCACTCACGCCATGCCGCTGACGGATTTGCGCCATGAGCTCTACAACATGAACCTGCAACGCAAGATCGACGACGTACAGGGTTCAACAGTCAACCGCATCCAAATGATCACTGGCATTCTCTGGACCTGCGTAGAGTGGGTCACCGCTATTGCCACCATCCCCTTCCCGGCGTTAAGCCTGAGCCTGGGCGGATTGCTCGCATTCAAAGATGCCATGTTAGCCCTTGACGCTTACCACCAAGGGGACAAGGGCGGAGCCTTGCAACACTACATCGGCTACCTGGCCAACCTGGGTGGCGCTCTGCTGTTTGACTTGCGCCCCGCCATCACCGGCTCCTTCTACGCCCTGCGCCCCGTACGCCCCACGCTCAAAACGGGAAACGAAGCGGTAAAATCCGCACAGCTGAAACAGCTGCAAGCATCCCCGCCCGACACGATGAAACCCGTGCTGTTCGATGGCCAATCGTTCTGGACACCCCAAACCCCGGATGCACTGGGACGTCACCTGCTCTATCGCCAAGACCCAGTGAGTGGGCAAATGCAGTCCACCGCTCGCTTGGTCAACCAAAACGCCGAAGGGCGTTGGGTGCGCTCTGGCCTGGCCGGTGGGGGCCGTGACTCTTACCAGCCGTTGGTAGAGGAGGTGGACAATACGTTGACGATCTACGAGGTGCCATCCAATCAAGCACGCACATTCCGGGCGGTGCTCGACCCAGACTTCAAGACCAGGTTGGAAGGCAATTGGAACGTTGCCACAGCACGTGCCGCCACGGTTAGCGCTTACGATGAATTGCGCCCGCTGCATTCCGCCTACTCAAGCCAGGTGGAACGACTAGTCAAAGATGCCGACACGTTTTTCAAGACCCCACCACCGCTCCCTGCGCGGGCTGCCTTGCCGCACATCGCGGCGGACACTCCACGTGCCGATCTGCTCAAAACATTGTTGGGGCAGAACAAAGGGCTGAGCATCGGCTCGACCAATGCGTCCATCGCCAGCAAGCAATGGCTAATCGAAAATATGCAGGAACTGGCCAACCTGGGGATCAAGCGCCTGTACATCGAAAACTTGCCGGCCGATCTGTTTCGCAACAAGTTGAACATCATCAACCGGGAAGCCACCGGCAACCTGGCTGCCGCGCTACAACGCGTCGAAGACCATCTGGCACGGGTCGACCTGGAAATGGGTTATACCCGCGAGGCACCGTTCACTTTTCGCAACCTGATGCTGCAAGCCCACCACCACAACATCGCCATTGATGGGCTTGACGCAGCCAGCTCTTATCACATGGAGCATGTGCTGGACCTGGCCGATGGTGAACGCTTTATCCCTCGCTCCAGCCGCGTGAGGAATTTCTATTCGCACAAGGTGATCGAGCGCAATGCCAAAAAAAACCCGGATGAAGGCTGGGTCGCCCTGGTTGAACAGAATCGCTTGGGTACCTACGAGCAGGTTCCCGGTTTGGCCGATCTACAGAATGTCTACGCTGTGCGCATCGAAGATGTCGCACCAGGCCAGCCGATAGGCATCGGGATCGACACTCAGTCCGCGGCCCTTTCCAGAGGCCACTACAAGCTCACGCTGTCGACGCCCTATCATGCGCGCGCCAAGCCAGGGCCCGCCCCAGTGCCATCTGCCGCCGTAAGTACAACGCACTACAGTGAATTCGATATGCCCCTAGCCATGAGAAAACACACCCAGCAATTGGCCGACTCTCACCGAGGCCTGGATTCGCGCTATTCAGTGACAAGCGAAGACCCGCGAAAAGCGGCGTTCGATGAGTTCGTGCGTATTCGACAACGCCTGCATGAGCGCGCCGAAGCTTTTTTTGCCGACTACACCTCGCCCCCACGCGCTTCTCTGACCCAACTTGCCGAGGCCACCAGTGAGCGGAACTTTATCGAGCACCTGTATCAACAGAAGCTCGGACTGGTGATCGGCGAAGCCCATTCCGCACAGTCAAGCAAACAGTTCCTGATCCAACACATGAAGCTGTTGAAACAACAAGGGGTCAAGACCCTTTATGTCGAACACCTGCTCACCGACCTGCACCAACATGAACTGGACATACTGCATGACAGCTTGAGAATGCCGAGTTACCTGGAGGCCTATCTGAAGCAGCAAGACAACGGTCACATGCTCAATTACCAAGGGCCCGACACCTACACCAACGTCGTCAAGGCCGCCAATAAATATGGCATCCGGGTGCGCGCCCTGGATTGCACCGCCAGTTACCACACCAAGGGCGCACGCGGCACTACGCCACGCAACACGTTATTCAGTTACTTCGCCAACGAAGTCATCAAGGCCGACCAGATCGCGCTTGGCCCTCACAAGTGGGTGGCATTCATGGGCAGCGCGCACACAGACATCAATCTATTAGTGCCCGGAATCGCCCAACTGCAAGACGCCGTCAGCCTGCACGTACGTGATGCCGCCGCCGGAACAACTCGCGCTCTGACACGGGGTGGATGGGTCGTCGATGAGTTCAGTACGCAGGCCCTGCGCAGTGACTTCACGCTAGAAATCGGCATTGCCGGCAGGCCAACCATACGTCCACCCGCACCGCCAAGCCGCTCACGCTTGCGCATCAAAGGCCACTTTTTGATCGAGCGCCCATCCGCCGCCGAGACCAACCTGGTGCACTACTCCAACAGCGGGGAGATTGTGGTCACGCCCATTCAGATCGATGACAAGGGCCAGTTTTTCATTGATCGTTGGGAAAAAATTCGCGACAAGCGCTTCACGTATCAATCTCAACTGATTGAAGCCCTCAAATTCGAGATACACCTGATACCAGCGCCGTAACACTTCAACGCCTCCCTGTCTGGTCCGCTCTGCGGACCAGCTTTTGTGAGCGCATCGGACAAAAGGCATTTCAGCTTCAGGCATTGCCGCCGATACAGCCCTACATACCTCGGCTGGCTCAAATAACAACACCATCCAGCAAACAAACATCACTCTTGCGGAGCATTCGATGAACAGCTGGTTCGGTAACATCAGCGTCAACCTCAAACTCGGCCTGGGCTTCGGTCTGGTACTGGTCCTCACTTCGATTCTGGCCCTCACCGGCTGGACCAGCCTCGGCGGCCTGATCGATCGCAGCAACTGGATGAGCGACATCACTCAGCTCAACGCCTCGCTGACCAAACTGCGCATCGTGCGTCTGCAATACATGTTGGCCAACGGCGACGAAACCGTGGCGCAGAACGTACAGACCAGCCTTGACGCCTTCGTTGCCCAGCAGCAAAAGCTGCTTGATACCTTCAAGAGCCCGGAAAACCTCAAGCTGCTCAATGACCAGAAAGCGGTCATTACCGCCTATCAGCAGTCGCTGAACAAAATGCGCGAGGCTTACCGTAACGGCAATGCCGCGCGCCAAGTGATGGGCGACAAAGCCGACATCGCCAATGCGCAAATCAATGCCTTGGACACCAGTGTGCAGCAGATGGGTGACAGCCCGGAGCGGTTCACTCAGTACCAGGCCGTGACCAACGCCAAGGAAGAATTCCAACTCGCACGCTATGAAGTGCGTGGCTACACCAACAACGCCAACGCCGAGACCGAAGCCCGCGCCGCAGCGCAAATCGAGAAAGCCGTCAGTAGCTTGAAAAGTCTCAACAGCGCCTTCGGTAACAGCCAACAAGCCGCATTGGCCGCGCTGGATACCGCACTCAGTGCCTATCGCAGTGCGGTGCAAAATTACAAGGCAGCCAATGCCAACATCGTTGCAGCCCGTGCCGAAATGACCACCCAGGGCAGCGACATCGTGACCATCAGCGACAAGTTGTACGACATTCAACTGGAACGCCGCGACGCAGAAAGCATCCAGGCCCGTAGCCTGCAATTGATCAGCACATTGCTGGCGCTGCTGGTGGGCGTCATCGCCGCCTGGGTCATCACCCGTCAGATCACCCGCCCGATTCAGGAAACCCTGGCCGTGGTGGAGCGCATTGCCTCCGGCGACTTGAGCCACAATATCCAGGTCACCCGCCGTGATGAACTGGGCGTGCTGCAACAAGGCATCCAGCGTATGGGTACCACTCTGCGCGAGCTGATCAGCGGTATTCGCGACGGCGTGACCCAGATCGCCAGCGCTGCTGAAGAACTGTCAGCCGTTACCGAACAAACCAGCGCTGGCGTGAACAGCCAGAAAATCGAGACCGATCAGGTCGCTACCGCGATGCACGAAATGACCGCTACCGTGCAGGAAGTGGCACGCAATGCCGAACAGGCGTCCCAAGCCGCCTCCGACGCCGACGGCCAAGCCCGCGAAGGCGACAAGGTGGTGGCCGAAGCCATCGCCCAAATCGAACGCCTGGCTGCCGAAGTGGCACGCTCTACCGATGCCATGACCCATCTGCAACAAGAGAGCAACAAGATCGGCAGCGTGATGGATGTGATCAAGGCCGTGGCCGAACAGACCAACCTGCTGGCGCTCAACGCGGCGATCGAAGCCGCGCGTGCCGGTGAAGCCGGTCGTGGGTTTGCCGTGGTAGCCGACGAGGTGCGTGGCCTGGCCCAGCGCACACAAAAATCCACTGAAGAGATCGAAGAGTTGGTCGCTGGTTTGCAGAACGGCACCCAGCAAGTGGCCACGGTGATGAACAACAGCCGCAGCCTCACCGACAGCAGCGTCGAGCTGACACGCAAAGCCGGTGCATCACTGGAAAACATCACCCGTACGGTGTCGAACATCCAGTCGATGAACCAGCAGATCGCCGCCGCCGCCGAACAGCAGAGCGCCGTGGCCGAGGAGATCAGCCGCAGTATTGTGAATGTGCGTGATGTGTCGGAGCAGACCGCTACGGCAAGTGACGAGACGGCCAAGTCGAGTGTTGAACTGGCGCGCTTGGGCAGCCAGTTGCAGCAGATGGTCAGCCATTTCCGGGTGTAAGAAACCAAAAAGCCGCCTTGGTATACACCGAGGCGGCTCCACTTCTCAGACCTTAGCGGTCATCGAAGCTGTCCCGCAGGAACTTCCAGACGTGATAAGCACGCAGGCAGTTCACTACGAGGTTCCACGTACGTCGTGCAAACTTAGACATACTCGGCCCTCCGTGAGTTGGGCCTTACCTCCAGCTCACTTACCGGAACACGTGGGCCTTCGGACGCAGGTCGATGCGTCCTTTGAGGTGGCCGGGCTAATGGTCCTTCCGCATCAATCCGGCACGGATTACTAGCCCGTGGCGGTCGGTCCAGAATTCGCGCGCATACCCGGCCCACCCAAAAAGCGACAAACGCAGAACGGAGGGAATCCTAACCAACAGTTCCGCCGAAGGTGTGTCGGACAGTGACCAAATATCCAGTATCGTGCGATGAATTCATTGCAAGCTTTTGCAGTCAGTGCTTACCCGAGAAAATGCCGGAAAGTGTCCCTTTCCGAACATCGTTCAGCCTTGCGTGATGAAATTACCGGAGGTAATATCGGCCTGCAGGTCGATGCGTCCTTTGAGATCGCAACCCCAGCCACTAACTGGGTTTGCAAAAAAAACCGCCCTACTAAGGCGGTTTTTTATTGCCTGCGATTTACCCCTCAGCCCTCCTCGACAAACACCACCCGATTCCCAAACGGATCCTTGATGCTCATCTCCCGCGAACCCCAAGGCGTTTCCTCAACCCCTGGCTTGGCATACCGGTAATCCTTGTCCAGCAACTGCTGCTGATAAGCGTCCACACCCTGCGCCTGAATCCGCACCGCCGCCCCCGGAGAGGCATCGCCATGGTGCTCGGACAAATGCAATACACACTCGCCCAACGACACCTGCAGATACAGCGGGAAATTCGCCTCGAAACGATGCTGCCAATCCACCTTGAACCCCAGGAAATCGACGTAGAATTCCAGCGCCTTGGCCTCATCGAAAATCCGCAGGATGGGAGTGACTTTTCCTAAGTGCATGGCGACCGCTCCGCTGATAAGAGCGCCCACTATAGTGACGAAAACCCACCACGCAAATCCCCGCTACGCGCCAGGAAACGTCCTGGCCGCTGACCGTTCGCCTGCCCGTCGCTGTAGCTCAACACCCCGTTGACCCACACCCCGTCAATGCCTTCCGCCGCGCGCTGTGGCTCCTTGAAATCCGCCACATCACGCACGCGCAACGGATCGAACAGCACCAGGTCGGCCCAGTGCCCTTCACGAATCTCTCCGCGCTCCGCCAAGCCAAACCGAGCCGCCGACAAGCCGGTCATCTTGTGCACCGCCGTATGCAGCGGAAACAACCCCACGTCCCGGCTGAAATGCCCCAGTACCCGTGGAAACGCGCCCCACAAGCGCGGATGCGGGAATGGGTCTTCAGGCAGCCCGTCCGACCCCACCATCGACAACGGATGCGCCAGGATCCGCCGCACATCCGCCTCATCCATTCCGTAATACACCGCCCCCGCCGGTTGCAGGCGACGGGCTGCATCCATCAGCGATACGTCCCACTCAGCGGCAATATCCTGCAAATCGCGCCCGCCCACCTGCGGATGCGGCGTCGACCAGGTGATGGTGATCCGAAATGCATCAGTCACCTGCTTGAGATCCAAGGTCGAAGAACTCGCCGCATAGGGGTAGCAATCACACCCCACCGGATGGGTTTTCGCCGCCAACTCCAGCGACGCCAGCAGCTGCGGACTACGCCCCCAGTTTCCCGCACCGGCACATTTGAGGTGGGAAATGATCACCGGCGCCTGGGCATGTCGGCCGATCAGAAACGCCTCATCCATCGCTTCCAGCACCGGCTCGAATTCGCTGCGCAAATGGGTGGTGTACACCGCACCGAACGCCGTCAGTTCTTCACTGAGTTGCAACACCTCATCGGTCTTGGCGTTGAACGCACTGGCGTAGGCCAGGCCTGTGGATAAACCGAGGGCGCCGGCTTCCAGGCTTTCTTGCAGTTGCACGCGCATGGCCGCGATTTCGTCCGGCGTTGCGGTGCGATGCAGGTCGTCCATATGGTTGCTGCGCAGCGCCGTATGGCCGATAAGCGCAGCGACGTTGACCGCCGGATGAGCATTTTCGACAGCCGTTCGATAGTCGCTGAAACGTGGATAAACAAACGCCGAAGCGCTGCCCAACAGGTTCATCGGGTCCGGCGGATCGCTGCGCAAACTCACCGGCGAGGCGCTGATGCCGCAGTTGCCGACAATCACCGTGGTCACGCCCTGGCTGAGCTTGGGCAGCATCTGCGGATGGCGGATCACCACCGTGTCATCGTGGGTGTGCACGTCGATAAACCCCGGCGACAGCACACGACCATGGGCATCGATTTCATGCTCGGCCACGGCAGTCGACAAGTCACCGATCGTCTCGATGCGCCCCGCCAACAGCCCCACATCGGCGACATAGCCCGGGGTGTTGCGCCCATCAATGATCAGCGCCTGGCGAATCAGCGTGTCGTATTTCATATCAGTCTCCAAGCGGCAGGCTGTCGGGGCCGCCGCGATAATCGTCCAGGGCCAGCTTGATCCGGCGCAGGCGTTCCTGGTTGTCGTCCGGCAGGGCCAGGGCCAGCTCGGTGGCGAGCAGGTCGATGGCCAGCAACATTCCGTAGCGCGCCGCCGTGGGCTTGTAGATAAAACTGGTTTCAGCCGGTTGCAACGGCAGCAGCACATCCGCCAATTGAGCCAGGGGAGAATCGGCCAGGGTGATGGCGACAATGCGCGCATCGTAGTTACGCGCAAGCGCAACCACGTCTAACAGTTCGGGCGTCAGGCCGGTCAGCGAACACACAATCAACACATGCTCGGGGCCCAATGTTGCCGCCGTGACGCGCATCATCACCGGATCATGGCTGGCGGCAATCGGGTAGCCCAGGCGTACCAGCCGTACCTGCAACTCGTCACTGCACAGGCTTGATGGCCCACCCATGCCGAAGGCATGAATCATCTGCGCCTTGCCCAGCAGGCTCACCGCATCGACAAAACTCGCCTGGTTGAAACCGGACAAGTGCTGACGCAACGTCGCTTCGATATCCCCCAGAATCTGCCGGTGAAACGCAGACTGCTCTGGCAAACCCGCCGGGTCGAGGAAGCGGCTGCCAACGCCACTGGCCTGCGCCAGTTGCAGGCGCAAATCACGTAAATCGCGGCAACCCACGCTGCGGGCAAAACGCGACAAGGTGGCCGTACTGACCTCGGCCCGCTGGGACAACGCCTCCAGGCTGGCCGACGCGGCAAAGCCCACATCATCGAGCATCAGCTTGGCGATACGCCCTTCACCGGCACTGAAAGAGTCCTGACGAGCACGGATCTGGTAGAGGATGTCCATGGGTTCTCCGGATTACAGAAGACAGGAAAGACCATAAGTCAGACCGAACGCGACCACCGAAATCAAAGTTTCCAGCACGGTCCAGGTCTTGAAGGTCTGGATCACCGTCATATTGAAGTATTCCTTGATCAGCCAGAAGCCGCCGTCGTTGACGTGGGAAAAGATCACCGAGCCCGCGCCAGTGGCCAGCACCAACAATTCCGGGTGTGGATAACCCATGCCCATCGCCACAGGCGCAACCACACCCGAGGCCGTGGTCATGGCGACGGTGGCCGAACCGGTGGCGATACGCATCAACGCGGCAAACAGCCACCCCATCACCAGCGGCGACAGCTGGAAGGCATGGGCCAGGCCGAGGATTTCGTGAGTGACGCCAGCGTCCACCAGGATGCGATTCAACCCGCCGCCCGCGCCCACCAGCAACGTAATACTGGCGGTCGGCGCCAGGCATTCATTGGTGAACTTGAGGATCGACTCACGGTTAAAGCCCTGGGCCAGGCCCAAGGTCCAGAAACTCACCAGGGTCGCCACCAGCAGCGCGATCACCGAGTTGCCGATAAACAACAGGAACAGGTTGAACCCGGTGCCTGGCGTAGAAATCACGTTGGCCCAACCGCCGATCATCATCAGCACCACCGGCAACAGAATGGTGCCCATGGTCAGGGTAAAGCTCGGCAAGCGGGTGCGTGGTTCGCGCTCGATGAACTGGCGCTCCAGCGGGTTCTCTGCGGGCAGGTGAATATGCGGCACGATGAACTTGGCGTAGACGGGACCGGCAATGATCGCCGTCGGAATGCCGATCAAAATCGCATACAGCACGGTCTGCCCTACCGACGCGTTATAGGCCAGCACCGCCATCATCGCCGCCGGATGTGGCGGCACCAGCGCATGCACCACCGACAAGCCCGCGACCATCGGCAAGCCGACCATCAGGATCGACACGCCCACACGCCGCGCCACGGTAAACGCAATGGGCACCAGCAACACAAAACCGACCTCGAAAAACAGCGGCAGCCCCACCAGGAACGCAATACACACCATCGCCCAATGGGCATTGCGCTCGCCGAAGCGGTTAATCAGCGTGCGCGCGACCTGCTCGGCGCCCCCGGACTCGGCCATCATCTTGCCAAGCATGGTGCCCAACGCCACCACCAGCGCGATGTGCCCCAGGGTTTTACCGACGCCCGCCTCATAGGAGCCCATGATCGTGTCCGCCGGCATCCCGGCCATCAGCGCCAGGCCAATGGACACCAACGTAATGACGATAAATGGGTTGAGCCGGTAACGTGCAATCAGCACGATCAAAGCAATGATGGCGATGGCAGCGTATGCCAGTAGCCCGAAGCCCGGTGATGCGGCCATGCGGTACTCCTCGGAAAGGGTCACGTCGAATTGGTTGTGAAACTCATAAATCATTGCCGAGGATTATTTTCAATTTTCATGAAAGTAATTTTCGCGCACAGATAAGCGCTGTCGCGTTGGGATATGCCCAACACCCGTGCATGAAAATTCGGAGGGTGTTCTTACATGAAGTGTTCTTACATGAAGATCAGAGATCCTCGGAAACTCAAGCGCCAGCCTCAAGTCATAGAATGCGCATTCACTCACGCCCAGGAAAATCGACCATGATCCGCACATCCCTCGTCGCCAGCGCCGTGCTTCTCGCCCTGTGTGGCACCGCTTCGGCCGCCGATAACGCGACCTTGAAAAAGTGCATGGACAGCGCCAACACGACCGCCGACATGGTCGGTTGCAACACCCAGGCCGCCAAGGTGCAGGACGACCGCTTGAACAAAGCCTACAAGACCGCCCTCGCCGCCCAGGAAGGCCCACGTAAACAGCAACTGCAAGACGTGCAGCGCCTGTGGATAAAGTACCGCGACGCCAATTGCGCTTTCGCAGGCTCAGCCACCGGTGGCACCATCGATCAGATCAACGGCTCCGGCTGCGTGGTGGACATGACCCAGACCCGCGCCCAGGAATTGGAAGACCTGGTCGGACCGTGATGATCAGGCACATCTGCCACCTGTAGGGGCAAGTTAGTCGTGATGCGCATGAGCGCGCTTGAGCAACTTCCTGCAGCGCTCCGACAAATGCAGCACCCGCAGGTGCTTGCCGGCCTTGGTGTAGCGCTCGCGCAGGGTCATCAGCGCAGCAATGGCTGAATAGTCGACAAAACTCAGGTGACGGCAATCCAGCGTCACCTGGGCCGGGTCATTGGCCGGGTCGAACTGGTTCAGGAACGGCGTGGTCGAGGCAAAGAACAACGTACCGTGCAGGCGATAGAGCTTGCTGCCATCGGCTTCCAGATGCTCATCGGCGTACAGTTCACGGGCCTGTTGCCAGGCGAAGTTCAGCGCCGCAATCACGATCCCGCAGAGCACGGCGGTCGCCAGGTCGGTGAACACCGTGATCACCGTCACCGCAAGAATCACCAACACATCATTGAGCGGCACCTTGTTGACCACTCGCAACGACGCCCAGGCGAAGGTCTGCTGGGACACCACGAACATCACGCCCACCAGCGCCGCCAACGGAATGCGCTCGATCAACGGCGACAGAAACAGAATGAACAACAGGATCATCACCCCGGCAAATATCCCGGAAAAGCGCCCGCGCCCGCCGGAGCTGAGGTTGATCACGGTCTGCCCGATCATCGCGCAACCGCCCATGCCACCGAACAGCCCCGAGACCATATTCGCCGCGCCCAGGGCCACGCTTTCGCGGTCGGGGTAGCCACGGGTCTCGGTGATTTCGTCGGTAAGGTTCAGGGTCAGCAAGGTTTCCAGCAGGCCAACCATGGCCATCAGGAATGCATAGGGCGCGATGATGCCGAGGGTTTCCAGGGTCCAGGGAATTTGCGGCAGGGCAAAGGTCGGCAGGCCACCGGCGATGTGGGCCATGTCGCCCAGTGTGCGCGTCGGCAGGCCGAGCAGGTACACCACCAGGCCCACGCCAAGGATCGCCACCAATGCCGGTGGCACGGCGCGAGTCAGCCGTGGCAGCAGGTAGACAATGGCCATGGTCACCAACACCAGGCCCGTCATCACATACAACGGCGTGCCGCTGAGCCAGGTGTCACCGCTCTTGAAGTGCTCCAACTGCGCCAGCGCGATGATGATCGCCAAGCCGTTGACGAAACCGAGCATCACCGGGTGCGGCACCATGCGCACCAGCTTGCCCAGGCGCAGGACGCCAAAGGCAATCATGATCAACCCGCCCAGCAACACGGTCGCCAACAGGTACTCCACACCGTGTTGCACCACCAGAGCGACGATCACCACCGCCATCGAGCCGGCCGCGCCTGAGACCATGCCGGGCCGACCGCCGAACAGCGCGGTGAGGGTGCAGATGATAAAGGCACCGTAGAGCCCCATCAGCGGATTGAGGTGGGCCACCAAGGCAAAGGCGATGCATTCGGGCAGCAACGCGAAAGACGTGGTGAGGCCGGCCAGGGTATCGGCGCGCAGACGGGTGAGGTTCATGAGGTACCAGGGCATTGCGGGGGATAAGGCGGGGAATGGTACGGAATTGAGCGGTATGGGGCTAGCC
>NZ_JBOICG010000749.1:0-23933 GCF_050739995.1 Pseudomonas sp.
TTTCCAGGGTGCGGGTCTGGGTACTGTGCCGCTACATCGAGCGCCTTGGCATACGGCCCATCCCACAACTGCTCATGCAACTCGCCAATTCGCTTGGCCATCGCATTGTCGTGCATCACCACTTCCAGGTTGCGCGAGTTGTCGAAGTAACCGCCCAGCCAGTTGCTGGTACCCACCCACGCCACTTGCCCGTCGATCTCCATGGTCTTGCTGTGGATCACCCGCGCATAAGGAATAAAGCCTTGCTTGGCCTCGGGTAGGGTGACGATCTTGACCTCGACGTTGGGCAACACGGCCAGGCTTTTGAGGTAGGGCAGTTCCAGCTTGTCGGTGTTCCAGTTGGACACCATCAGTTTGATCGACACACCACGTGCAGCGGCGGCGCGTACGGCGTTGTCGATCACGGCGTAGTACGGACGGGTGCGATCCGGCCCGTAGGACAGTGGCGCATAGTCCAGCAGTTGTACGCGCACTTCCTTCTTCGCTTCGCTCAGCAGGCGCGGCAGTTCCAACTGTGAATCACCCACGCCTGGTGGGTTGTAGCGCTGCGGGCTGGCCACCAGGTAGTTACCGGTGCGTGCGGGTTCCTGGCCGGTCACGGGCAGCGGCACGGGTTTGTTGTCGGCGAGGGCGGCCTGGGCTTTCCAATCTTGGTTGAAGATCGCCTGGACCTGACTCACCACGGTCGCATCACTGATGCGCAGGCCGGTCTCGTGGATGTGTTCAAGCGAACGCCAGTCGAAATTCTGGCTGCCGACAAAGGCCTGCTTACCGTCCACCACCATGTATTTGGCGTGGATGATGCCGCCGCTCAACTGTCCATAGGGCAGCACGCGGAAGGTCAGGTTGGGAATGGCGCGCAAGCGTTCCAGGGTGGAAGCTTCCGACAACTTGATGCCTTTTTCTTCGAGCAGAAAGCGAATCTTCACGCCGCGTTTGCCGGCGGCTTCCAGGTGCTGGATCACCTGGTCCATCACCGAACCGGGATGGTCGGCGGCGTAGAACTGACCGATATCGATGGTGCTTTGCGCACCGTCGAACAACTCGATCCACATCGGGCCAGGCTGACGCAAATCGGCCGTGCCCAACGCGGTATCCACGGGCACGGTGTGCACCAGTTCAAACCCTGGAATTGAAAAGTCCGCTTGGGCAAGCGGACTCAGGAGCAAGCCGGCAAGGCCTGCGATACGCAAATTCATTGATAGGTGCATGGGCGTCTCATCAGGCAAAAAGAAAGGCGGGCGCATTGCGCCCGCCCTGAAGGTCATGCTGTGCGAGTGTGCAACGGGGTTGGCACCAAGTGCGGTACTTCACCCTGTACACGGGCGCCAGTGGCAGCGCGGATCAGCAGGATCTTCAGCTGATCGTTGATGCGCTCCAGGCTGTCCTGGAAGAAGTTGTGGAACACCACGCAGAACAGCGCAATGGCGATACCCAAGCCGGTGGCGAACAAGGCCGTTCCGATACCACCGGAGATCTGGCCTGGGTCGGACACGCCGGCCGAGGCCAGGGCCTTGAAGGTGTCGATGATGCCGAGGATGGTGCCCAACAGACCCAGCAGCGGCGCGGCGGTGGTGATGGTCTCGATGATCCACAGGCTGCGCGACAGCGGTGCGCGGGTCTTCAGGTACTGGGTGTCGATTTCGTCATCCAGGTCCTTGCGCGAACCATGGGCCGCTTTCTGCGCCAGGATTGGCAACACCATGTTCAGCGGCAGGCTGTCGCGGCGGGTCAGGGCGTCAGGCAGGTCGCGTTCGCTGTGCACGTTGGGGCCGAGGGCTTCGGTCAAGGCGCGCGCCTGGCGACGTACATAGGCGAAGTAAATGCCGCGTTCGATGGCGATAAAGATCGCAATCGCCATGGCGGCGTACATCACATAAAAGGTGATGGCGTGAAGCAGGTTCATGTCCATGATCTATAGCCTCGCAGTTAGAAATTCGCTTCCAGGGAAACCGTGACGGTACGGTCCAGGCCAACGATGTAGGCCGGGTCGCCATCGCGGAAACCGCTGTAGCTCGCCGAGTTGGTCTTGGTGGTGTACACGCCGTCCAGGTACTTCTTGTCGAACAGGTTGTCGACGTTCAGGCGCAGGGTCGCGTCCTTGACCACTTTCTTGTCCACTGGCAGGTAGATACCGGCGCCGAGGTTGAACACGGTGCGGCCGGAAATCGCCTCGTCGTTGGTCAGGTCGCCGAACAGCTTGCTGGTGTATTTACCGCCGAAGGTGCCGTAGAAGCGTCCGTCGTCGTAGCCGATGTTGGCCGCCAGCATGTTCTTGGGCACGTTGGCGAACTGCTTGCCGCTGGTTGGCAATACGATGGCCTTGCCCGCGTTGTACACGGTCAGGTCATCCTGTTGCTCGGCCTTGGTGTAGGTGTAGGAGGTGTAGTAGTTGAAATGGTTGGGCAGCAGGCCGCTCCATTCCAATTCCAGGCCTTTGTTGGTGACGGAGCCGGCGTTGATGTCGGCGAAGTCGCCGTTGATGTCCCTGGACGATACTTGGCGGTTCTTGAACTCCATGTAGAACAGGGTGGCGGCCAAGGTCATCTCGTCGCCGGTGTAGCGCCAGCCCAATTCATGGTTCCAGCTGGTTTCCGGCTTGGAGTTGATCGAGTCGGCACCTTTGTCGTACAGCACGTAGTTCTGCGGCACACGCATGTTGCGTGACAAGCTGTAGAACAACTGGTCGCGTTCGTCGAGCTGGTATTTCAGGCCGGCGTTGGGCAGCAGCTTGTTGTAGGTCTGGTTACGCTTTTCCGGTTGCTCGGTGAGGCTGCCGTTGTTGGTGCCGTCGCGCTCGACGTTCATGTAAGCCAGGCCTGCCACCAGGGTCCAGTCCGAATTGATGAACCAGGTGTCCTGGGCCCAGACTTTTTGCGCCGGGGTTACGGTGAAGCGGTCGCGACCCTGCACGGTGTTGCCGTTGGCGTCGACCACGGAAGTGCCGTCCGGCCAAGTGTCGCTCGGCTTGCCGTTGTTCTTGAGGGCAATGAACGGTTGGGTCTGGCTCTGGCGGGCACGCTCGTACCAGTAGCCGAATTGCAGGCTGTGGTCGCCCAGGTCCCAGTTCAGTTTGGTGGTGATACCCGGGCGCCAGGTCTGGGTGCGAGAAGGGCGGTAGTAGACACCGGTGGTGGCGGAGCCGTCGGCGTTGTATTGGGCGGCGGTCGGCAGGTTGCCCAGGTCGAAAATACCGCCCTGGTTCGAGCCACGGTTCAGCGCGTAGGAGGACGAACCGACACCGCTGCCGTTACCCCAGTAGTAATACGGGATGACCGAAAGGGACAGGTTATCGGCCAACTTGAACTGAGTGTTGAGTACGCCGGTGAAGGTCTGGAACGGGTTCTGCGCCAGGGCGTAGTAGTTATTGACCTTGCCGTTGCTGCCCAGGGCTGGCGTCGCGGCGTACGGGTCGTATTTGCGCCCGTACTGCTGGAACTGCGCCTTGGTCAGTTGGCTGTAACTGTTGTTGTCCTGCTCGTGGTACTTGAGGATCAGGTTGGCGGTGTTGCCGTTGCCGGCGTCGAAGAAACTGTTCCATTCCACCTTGTCCGCACGCACGGCGCCCGAGCCGCGCCACATGTCACCTTCGGTATGGGACACCGACAGCCAGTTGCTCAGGCCGTTGACCTCACCGGTGTTGAGGCGGGCAAAGGTCTTGCGGGTGGCGTTGCTGCCCACGACCTGTTTGACGAATGCGCCGGTTTCCTTGGTCGG
This sequence comes from Pseudomonas sp., assembly GCF_050739995.1. Classification (GTDB taxonomy): domain Bacteria; phylum Pseudomonadota; class Gammaproteobacteria; order Pseudomonadales; family Pseudomonadaceae; genus Aquipseudomonas. The sequence goes on from NZ_JBOICG010000749.1 coordinate 3,718, forward strand.
GCGAATGGTCACGATGCCGATGTTGCCGCCGCTGGAGCCGATGTGCGGGCCGTCGGCTTCCGATGAGCCCTGGGTGACGAAGATCTGGTCGATGTTTTCCGGGTCGCCCAGCAGGTTGGAGTACAACGCGTAGTTGCCGGAGTCGTTGATCGGCATGCCGTCCACCGACATGCCCACCTGGTCGGAGTTCATGCCGCGCATGGTGAAGCGGAAGCCCGAGAGGCCGGTGTTGTCTTCGCTGGAGATGTTCAGCCCCGGCGTGTACTTGAGCTTGTCGATGGCGTTGCCGGTCGCGGTTTGTTTGTCCAGCGCTTCCTTGGTGATGGTCGAGCGGCCCTTGATGCTCTCCTCCTGGACCATGTAACCGCCCCCAGCGGTTGCCTTGCCCTGTACGCCAATCGTCCCGACGTCACTGTCGCTGGTCTCTGCCATGACCACTCCGTGGGTCATGCTCGTCGCGGCAACGAGTGCCAGATGAATACGTGTGAACCTCATCACTGTCGTCCTGGTGTCGGGTGCTTATTGCACGCTGTAGTTGAAGGTGGCGGTGAAGCGTTGCTCGTTACGTCCACCGAAGGCTTGTTCGGGGAACGGCTTGACCTGCTTGATGCGGCGCAGGCTATTGGTAGCGGCCCGATTGAGCAGCATGCTCGGCGCCGGGGTCTGGATCCCTGCGTCGAGGACACGGCCTTGTCGATCCACCATCAACCAGACCACCACCTCGCCACTAGGGCGTTCGAGGGACGCCTGGCGCCCGGTGGGGTATTGCTTGTAGGTGTCCAGCTCGTTGCGCAGCCCCTTGAGGTAGCCGCCTTCCAGCGCCTGGCCATCGACCTTGGGCGGTGCCGGTGGGGCAGGCGGGGCGGGTGTCGGCGCAACCGCTGCTTGAACCGGCTTGGCTGCAACGGGTGCCACTGGCGCGGGTGTCGGCGTCGGCTTGGCGGCCACCACAGGCTTGGGTTTGGGCACCGGCTTGGGCTTGGGTTCAGGTTTTGGCAAGGGCTTGGGCGGCGGTGGAGGTGGGGCTGGTTCGGCCTCTTCATCCTCGATCATCGGTGGTGGCGGCTCTTGTTCCACCACAGGTTCAGGGACCACTTCGGGGTCTGGCTCGACCAAGGCAAGCTCAACCGCCGACTCGTCGTACTGCGGCTGGATTTTCAGAGGTTGGGACTGGATACCCAGTGCAATCAGCACCAGGGCGATCAGGGCCGGGACACTGCCCAGCAGCTGACGCGCACGAAACACTACGTACATGGTCAGGACTTACGTGTGGCGATGGACACGGAGGTAAAGCCACCCAGGCGCAGGGTGTCCATCACTTCCACCAGGCGCGAAACCTCTACGCCTTTGTCGCTGTTAACGATGATGGTCGACTTGGTGTCGGGCTTTTCAGCCGCTTTCAACGCCGGTACCAGCGCGTCGACCGTGAGGTCCTTGCCGTCGAGCTGCAACTGGCCTTCCAGGCCCAGGGTCAGGATGAATTTATTCTGCGGCTTGAGCTGTTGCGAACTGCTGGCGCTGGGCAATTGTGTCTTCATGCCGAGTGCCGGAATCACGTTCAGACTGACCAGTACGAAAAACACCAGGAGGAACATCATCACGTCGATCATCGGGATCAACTCGATGTGCGCCTTGCGTTTCTTGGGTTCATCCCAGGTTCTCATTCTGTTACCCCGTCATTGAATTAGGGGCTACACGCTACCAATCAAAAATGACCGAATGGTTAACAAAAATTTACGATTTAAAGGCTCTAGGACGCGACTTTCAGAAGAGTTACCTTGCACTTTCATGACGTAATGAAATTGACACGAAGGGGGTACATTCTTGAGGCATTTATCTTGAGAGCCGCCCCGCATGCCGACTGAACTGCCGCAATTGGCCACCTCGCGTCTACTATTGCGGGCGCTGGAAATGGACCAGGCCGAGACACTGTTCACCCTTGCCAACGGGCCGAAAATTGCCGACAACACGTCCAACATTCCGTCGCCCTACACCCTGGAAACTGCACAGGGTTTTATCGCGGGTATCGAAGAAAAATATCGCACGGGTGATTTGCTCAACCTGGGCATGCATGTGCGGGAAACCGGTGAATTGATCGGCATGGTCAGCCTGCGTCTCAACACTCGACATCACTACGGGCATCTTGGGGGCTGGGTGGCAGCGCATTGTCGCAATCAGGGTTATGCCGCCGAGGCGGCGAGCGCGATGATGGATTTCGGGTTTGCCGAACTGGGGTTGCAGCGGGTGGGCAGCCAATGCTTCGGTCGCAACAAGGAATCGGCGCGGGTCATGGAAAAAATCGGCCTGCGTTATGAAGGCTGTATGCGCGAGGCGTTTCTCAAGAACGGCGTGTATGAAGATTTGCTGGGGTTCGCCACGGTGCGTGACGACTGGGAGCGCCGGTTGTGAGCGGCGTGGTCGACCATGACCGCCGTCGCGTCCTCGGCGGGCTGGCGGTCGCTACCGCGTTTTCAATCCTCAGCCCGTTTGCCCGCAGCGCAGGCGTGGATTACCCGTTCACCCTCGGTGTAGCTTCCGGCGACCCGTTGCCGGACGGTTTTGTCATCTGGACGCGCCTGGCGCCGTTGTTCAATGCGGCGGATGGGCGTGGTGGGCTGAGCCGTGCGGTGCCGGTGCGTTGGCGGGTGGCCAGTGATGCGGCGATGACGCGCATCGTGAAGCAGGGTGAGGTGATGGCAACTGAGCGTTTCGCCCACTCGGTGCACGTCGAGGTAGCGGGGTTGGAGGCGGGGCGACCGTACTGGTACCAATTCGAGGGCCTCGGCGCGCAGAGCCCGGTGGGGCAGGCACGCACGACGCCGCCTGTGCAGGCTATGGCAGCAGCGCGACTGGGGTTTGTTTCCTGCTCGCACTGGGAGCGCGGTTACTTCAGCGCGTACCGCCACTTGGCGGCGGAGCAACCCGACCTGGTGTTTTTCCTCGGCGACTACATCTACGACAGTTCCTATGCAGCGGACTCGGGCAAGATCATTCGCCCCCATGGCAGCGGCAATGCCGTGAGCCTGAGTGACTACCGCAACCGCTATGCCTTGTACAAAACCGATCCGGACTTGCAGGCCCTGCACGCGGCCGCGCCCAGCGTGGCCACCTGGGATGACCACGAAGTGCAGAATGACTACGCCAATCGTTGGTCCCAGGACCCGAAGATCTCCGTGGCGCAGTTTCTCCGGCAGCGGGCTGCGGCGTACCAGGCGTTCTACGAACACATGCCACTGCGCGCTACCAGCTTGCCCAGGGGGCCGGACATGCGCATTTATCGGCGCATGGACTACGGCCGACTGGCGCGGTTCCATGTGCTGGACGGGCGCCAATATCGCTCCGAACAACCCTGCATTCTCGCCAATGGCAGCCACCAGGGGCATGTCGCGGAAAACACCTGCAGCGACTTGCGCGATCCCAGCCGTACCATGCTTGGCTGGGCACAGGAAAGCTGGTTGGACCAAGGGTTTGCCGAGTCGCAGGCGCAATGGAACATCATCGCCCAGGACTTGCTGGTAGCGCCGCTGACCCAACGCGACCTGACCAACCACAAGCCCGGACGCTGGACCGATGGATGGGACGGCTACATGGCCAACCGCGAGCGCATGCTGGCATCCATCCAGCGCCGTCAGCTGAAAAACCCGGTGTTCTGGGGCGGTGATATCCACTCGTTCTGGACCACGGATCTGCACGCCGACGCCAATGACCTGGACTCACCGGTGGTGGCGACCGAATTCGTCGGCTCGTCGGTGACTTCGGATGGTCCGCCCTTCGAGGCGTTCAGCAAGATCCTGCCGCTCAATCCCCATGTAAAGTTCTTTGACAGTCGCCAGCGCGGCTATGTGTCGGTGGAGTTGGCGGAACAGAAGATGCTCACCCACTTCCGTGTGATCACCGACCCGCGTGATCCGACCGCCACGGTTTCCACACTCAAGTCATTTGTGGTGGAGCCAGGGCGAGCGGGCGCTATTGCGGTCTGATCGTTGTGGTGAACGGGCTTACCCTAATGCCTATCAGTTAAGCGGTGAGATGTAGAACGCCTCATCTGTAGTGAGCGGGCTTGCCCCGCGCTGGGCTGCGAAGCGGCCCCACCCCCAGGCACCTCACTTTTCTGAAACACCTCTGCGTCCTTGTTGGGGTGGCTTCGCCACCCGGCGCGGGACAAGCCCGCTCACTACAATAATGCAGTTTGGTTGTCAGTCGAGGGCATAGCGCACGGACAGCGTGCCCTTTTTTTCCGACAGGGCCAGGATCGTCACCTGGCCCAGTTCGCCTAGCGCTTGCACGTGGGTGCCACCGCACGCGTAAGTCGGCAATTCACCGAAACCTACTTCGCGAGTGCCATCTTCCAGGGCCATATGTCGTGGGTAGTCGGCGGCGATCCATTGATCGATTTGGCTTTGAATCGCCTCGGCGTCCATGGCCTGCGCGGCTTCGCCACGGATAAAGGTGATCTTGCCTTCACCCGGCCAATGGTGGGCCTTGATCGGCATCCAGCCCAGGCATTCCCCGGCGTTGCCAATCAGATGGCCGGCAGAATGCAGGCGGGTGTGCAGGGCGCGGCGCTGTGCATCGACCCGCGCAGTGATCGGGCCAAGGGCGACGGGGTGGTCGAGGTAATGCACCACACGGTCTGCCTCCTGAATGACGCGCATGACCTGGCTGTCGCCGAGCCAACCGGTATCGAACGGTTGCCCGCCGCCTTGAGGATGAAAGATTGTCGACTGCAACGTCACCGCAAACTGGCCCTCGTGGGGGGTACAGCTCAGCACTTCAAGCTCGGCGGTCAGGTGGTCGTGGGTGAAAAACAGGCGCTCGGTCATCATCTACATCCGCATCAGGGTTCTGCACGCAGTATAAATAGTGCGCAATTGGGTGATAATCCGTTCAAATATCAATGGACCTGTGCGTCATGAGCATCAATCTTCCTTTGCCTCTACTGGGTGAAATGGCGATTTTCGTCAAGGTAGTGGAGACCGGCAGCTTCTCCGAAGCGGCGCGACAACTGAGTGTTTCGCCCTCGGCGGTGAGCCGCAGCATTTCGCGCCTGGAACAGGCTCTGGCCACCCGACTGTTGCAGCGCACCACGCGTAAGTTGCGCTTGAGCGAGGGCGGTGAAGAGGTGTTCAAGCGCTGTCGGGAGATGGTCAACGCGGCGCGGTCGGTGATGGAAGTCAGCGGCCAATTCGATCATGAGGCCGAGGGCCTTGTGCGGGTCAGCGTGCCCAAGGCGGTGGGGCGGTTTGTGGTGCATCCGCATATGCTGGAGTTTTTACGACGCTATCCCAAGGTGGATGTGCAACTGATTCTGGAGGATCGGCATGTGGACCTGATTGATGACAATGTCGATCTGAGTATCCGCATCACCGACAGTCCGCCACCAGGTCTGGTGGGCCGCCAGTTGTTGCCCATCGAGCATTTGGTGTGCGCAACGCCGCAGTATTTGGCCGAGCATGGCACACCCCGGCATCCCCATGATTTGCTGGAGCACAGTTGCATCTATCTGGGTGAAACGCCGGGGGACTCGCGCTGGAAATTCCGTCAGGGCAGCAAGGCGGTGACGGTGGGAGTGCGTGGGCGTTATGCGGCGAATCATACCGGGGTGCGGCTGGATGCAGTGCTGCAACATGTGGGGATTGGCAGCTTGCCGTATTTCACCGCGCGGCATGCCTTGGAGGAAGGGCGGTTGGTGCAGGTGTTGGCAGAGTGGGACTTTATTGCGTCTTACCACGGTGAGGCGTGGTTGCTGCATTCGCCCACACGTTATCTGCCGCCCAAGTTGCGGGTGTTTATTGATTATCTGGTGGAGTGCATGGCGCGTGAACCGACACTGCGCCAACGGTAGGAATACGGTCAAAAATGTGGGAGCGGGCTTGCTCGCGAATGCTATAGATCAGTCAACATCTTATCGACTGATAGGCCGAATTCGCGAGCAAGCCCGCACACATTTGAACCTGCTGTGTTCAGAAAAATCAGTGCTTGCTTTGGTCATCCGACATGGCCAGCAGTTGCTTTTCCTGGTTCCAGTCGAACGGTTCGTCGTTCTGTTCCGCTTCGAAACGACGTTCTTCCAAGGCCTGGTACATGTCCAGTTCTTCATCTGGCATGAAGTGCAGGCAATCGCCACCAAAGAACCACAGCAGGTCGCGTGGCACCAGATGGGCGATCTGCGGATAACGCAGGATGACCTGGCTCATCAGGTCCTGGCCCAGATACTGGCTTTCGATCGGATCGATCGGCAGCAGGGCGCGCAATTCGTCGAAGCGCTCCAGGAACAGTGAATGGCTTTCCTCAGGCACCTGCTCGGCTTCGCCGACGGCAACCAGGATGCTGCGCAGGTGGTCGAGCAAGACGAGATGATCGGCAACGACGTTGGACACGAGATAAGGCCTCTAAAGCAAAAACGGGCGCGAGAGTATATGCCTCTCGCGCCCGTATTTATATGACCGCTCGACTCAGCGGACTTTACCTTCAGCCTGGGCCAGCTCTTCCTTGCTGAAATCGTCCACGTCGATCACTTTGCGCCGCGCCGCTTCAGCTTCACGCAAGGTCTGCGCTTCGCCTGCCTGCAACACCCCCGCGTTGAGCGCGGCATCGATGATGTGTTCGCCGGCAGTAGGTTTGACCTGACCGCTTTTGAGCGCGGTGTGCAACTTTGCCTGCACCGGATGGCTGGCACTGAGCAGGTCGTAGGCGTGTTGCAGAGCGCCCACTGGGTCCTCCGCCGATTGCGGGCGGTAGCAGCCGGCCAGCAACTCTTCCAGGGTTGGATCACCCTTGGCACGGCCGATCACTGCAGCCACTTCTGCATCCAGCGCATCGGAGGGGCCGGTATGGCGACGGCCGAACGGGAACACGATCACCCGTAACAGGCAACCGAGCACCTTGTTCGGGAAGTTGCTCAGCAGTTCATCCAGCGCACGCTCCGACTCGCCTAGGCTTTCCTCCATGGCCCAGGCGAACAACGGTTCCAGGTGGTCCGGCGAGTCCAGGTCGTGATAACGCTTGAGTGCGGCCGACGCCAGGTACATATGGCTCAACACATCACCCAGGCGTGCCGACAGACGCTCACGACGTTTCAGTTCGCCACCCAGCAACATCATGCTCAGGTCGGCAAGCAGGGCAAACGCGGCGGCCTGGCGATTCAACGCGCGGAAGTAACCCTGGCTCAAACGATTGCCCGGGGCTTTCTCGAAATGCCCCACACCGAGGTTCAGCACCAGCGTACTGGCGGCGTTGCTCACGGCGAAGCCGATGTGTTGCATCAGCAGACTATCGAACTCCTTGAGCGCCTGGTCATGGTCCTCGCGTCCGGCCAGGGCCATTTCCTTGAGGACGTATGGATGGCAGCGGATGGCGCCCTGGCCGAAGATCATCAGGTTGCGCGACAGGATATTCGCGCCTTCCACGGTGATGAAGATCGGTGCGCCTTGCCAGTTACGGCCCAGGTAGTTGTTCGGGCCCATGATGATGCCTTTGCCACCATGCACATCCATGGCATGGCTGATGCACTCGCGGCCGCGTTCGGTGAGGTGGTACTTGAGGATCGCCGACAGTACCGAGGGTTTTTCCCCAAGGTCCACGGCGTTGGCGGTGAGCATGCGTGCGCTGTCCATCAGCCAGGCGTTGCCGCCGATACGTGCAAGCGCTTCCTGGATACCTTCGAAGGCCGAGAGTGGAACGTTGAATTGTTCACGTACCTGAGCGTACTGGCCGGTCACCAGGCTGGTGAACTTGGCGGCGCCAGTGCCCACGGCAGGCAGGGAGATCGAACGGCCTACCGACAGGCAGTTCATCAACATCATCCAGCCTTTGCCGAGCATTTCCTGGCCGCCGATGAGGAACTCCAGGGGAATGAACACATCCTTGCCGGAGTTGGGGCCGTTCATGAAGGCCGCGCCCAGGGGCAGGTGGCGACGGCCGATTTCTACGCCAGGAGTATCGGTGGGAATCAGTGCAAGGCTGATGCCCAGGTCTTCTTCGTCGCCCAGTAGATGGTCCGGGTCGTGGGCCTTGAAGGCCAGTCCGAGCAACGTCGCGACCGGTCCGAGGGTAATGTAGCGTTTTTCCCAGTTCAGGCGCAGGCCGAGGGTTTCCTTGCCTTCCCATTCACCTTTGCAGATCACGCCGGTGTCGGGCATGGCGCCAGCATCGGAACCGGCCAGCGGGCCGGTCAGGGCGAAGCAGGGAATGTCATCGCCACGGGCCAGGCGCGGCAGGTAATGGTTGCGTTGTTCATCGGTGCCGTAATGCAGCAGCAGTTCGGCCGGACCGAGGGAGTTGGGCACCATTACGGTGGATGCCAGGTCGCCACTACGGGTGGCCAGCTTCATTGCCACCTGGGAGTGGGCGTAGGCGGAGAACCCTTTGCCGCCGTATTCCTTGGGAATGATCAGCGCGAAGAAACCGTGGGTCTTGATGTGCTCCCAGGCGGCGGGTGGCAGGTCCATGGCCTGGCCGATTTCCCAGTCGCTGACCATTGCGCAGAGCTCTTCGGTGGGGCCGTCGATAAACGCCTGTTCTTCTTCGGTCAGTTGCGCCTTGGGGTAGGCCAGCAGCTTGTCCCAGTCGGGGCGACCGCTGAACAGCTCGCCATCCCACCACACGGTGCCGGCATCAATCGCGTCGCGTTCGGTCTCGGACATCGGGGGCAGGACTTTCTGGAACCAACTGAACAGCGGCTTGGTGAAATATTGGCGGCGCAGGTCAGGCAGCAGCAGCGGGGCGGCCACAGCAGCGATCAACACCCAGAAGATCAGCAGTAGCCAACCCGGTGCATGGCTCCAGGCGCCCATCGCCAGCAGGTAAACGGCGACCACGCCCAAGGCGGGCAGGGGCGCGGTGCGGCGGTGTGCCAGGTAGGCGATACCGAGCACCAGAACCAGTATCCACAACAACAGCATATTCAATCCTCCGTGAAACCAGGGGCGAAACCACCTTGAAGCTTAGTCGGCATCCGAAAAAGCGCGGTGACCAGGGTGTAACGAGTTGTACTGGGAGCACCTTCACCAGACGCCGACATTTGGCCGAATCGTCGTTATCGCGATGGCAGACCTGTCGTTAAACTCCAGTCTTGCCTCGGAGATAACGCTCATGGATAAGTACCTGCGTCCCAGCCGCTTCATCGATAGTGACCACCCTGCGGTGGTGGAGTTCGCCGAAAAACATCGTGGTCCCAGCGCGGATCTGCGTGACCAGGCAGTCAGTCTTTACTACGCCGTGCGTGAGGCGATTCGCTACAACCCCTACACCTTCAGCCGTGATCCAGGCAGCCTGAATGCCAGCTTCGCCTTGGCCGTCGGCGAGAGCTACTGCGTGCCCAAGGCGACTTTGCTCGCCGCCTGTGCCCGCCACTGTGGCATCCCGGCGCGCATCGGCTTGGCGGATGTGCGCAATCATCTGTCCACACCCCGCCTGATCGCGTTGCTCAAAAGTGATGTGTTCGCCATGCATGGCTACACCGAGCTATATCTGCGTGGTCGCTGGGTCAAGGCCACGCCGGCGTTCAACCAGCAGCTGTGTGAGTTGTTCGATGTGCCACCGCTGGAATTCGATGGCATCCACGACAGCGTGTTCCACGCGTTCAACCGCCAGGGCCGGCGCTCGATGGAGTATGTGCTGGACCACGGGCAATTTTCCGACGTACCCGAGGCGTTTTTCTTCGAGCACATCCGGCAGTGTTACCCGCACCTGTTTGCTGAAGATATGCCGAATCAATTGGGCGACATGCAGACCGATTTAAGCCGCGCGTGAACCGGCGTATGCTGCTGCGTTCACCAAACGATAAGGCACGGTCATGCTGAAAATCTGGGGTCGTAAAAATTCATCAAACGTCAGGAAAGCACTCTGGTGCGCCGAGGAACTCGGCCTGGACTATGAAGCAATTGATGCGGGTGGGGCCTTTGGCGTGGTCGACACCCCGCAATACCGAGCGATGAACCCCAATGGCCGGGTGCCGATGATCGAAGACGGCGACTTTGTGTTGTGGGAGTCCAACACCATCGTGCGCTACCTCTGCGCCAAGCAGGCGTCGAGCTGGTACCCGAGCGACTTGAAGGCCCGCGCCAATGCGGAAAAGTGGATGGACTGGACCACTTCCACCTTCGCCGAACCGTTCAAGACCGTGTTCTGGGGCGTGCTGCGCACCCCGGCGGAAAAACAGAACTGGGACAACATCCATGCCGGGCGCCAGGCTTGCATCGATGTGCTCAAGACGGTCGACCAGGCCCTCGCCACACAGCCGTATCTGTCAGGTAATGAGATCGGCATGGGCGATATCCCCCTGGGCAGTTTTATCTATGCCTGGTTTGAAATGCCCATCGAACGCCCTGCGATGCCTAATCTAGAGGCCTGGTACCAACGCCTGCAGCAGCGTCCGGCCTACCGCAAAGCGGTCATGACTGCGTTGACTTAATACTGACTATTAATACAGGTGACTGTACTTGTGCGACGCGTGCGGCCACCATGATCTCCATGCGCCGCCGTTGAACTACGTGCGTTGCGGCCACATCTACTCTTTCTATTCCCTTCTTTGGTGCGTAATCCGATATGAGTTCCGCTCTGTCCATCCGGCAGCTAACCAAAACCTACGGCAACGGTTTCCAGGCCCTGAGTGGTATCGATCTGGACGTTGCTGAAGGTGACTTCTTCGCTTTGCTCGGCCCCAACGGCGCCGGCAAATCCACCACCATCGGTATCCTCTCCACACTGGTCAACAAGACCAGCGGCACGGTGAATATCTTTGGCCATGACCTGGACAAATCCCCGGCGGCGCTCAAGCGTTCCATCGGCGTGGTGCCCCAGGAGTTCAACTTCAACCAGTTTGAAAAGACCTTCGACATCGTCGTGACCCAGGCCGGCTACTACGGCATCCCGGCGAAAATCGCCAAGGAACGCGCCGAGCAGTACCTCACCCAGTTGGGCCTGTGGGACAAGCGCGACGTGCCTTCCCGCTCGCTGTCCGGCGGTATGAAACGCCGCCTGATGATCGCCCGTGCACTGGTGCATGAGCCGCGCCTGCTGATCCTCGATGAGCCCACCGCTGGCGTGGATATCGAATTGCGTCGCTCGATGTGGACCTTCCTCACTGAGCTGAACGAGAAGGGCATCACCATCATCCTCACCACCCATTACCTGGAGGAGGCTGAGCAACTGTGTCGCAACATCGGCATCATCGACCACGGCACCATCGTCGAGAACACCAGCATGCGTAACCTGCTGGGTCAGTTGCATGTGGAAACCTTCCTGCTGGACCTGAAAAACAACCTGTCGGCACCGCCGCAGTTGCTCGGCTACCCAAGCCGTCTGATCGATGGTCACACCTTGGAAGTCCAAGTGGACAAAGCCATGGGCATTACCGCGTTGTTCACCCAGTTGGCGACTCAGAACATTGAAGTGCTGAGCCTGCGTAACAAAACCAATCGCCTTGAGGAGTTGTTCGTGTCCCTGGTGGAGAAAAATCTGGCGAAGGTGGCGGTATGAGTTCCGAACTGCAACCCAACCTCGTTGCCCTGCAAACCATCGTCTACCGCGAAGTGAAGCGCTTTACCCGGATCTGGCCGCAGACCCTGCTGCCGCCGGCGATCACTATGGTCCTGTATTTCGTGATTTTCGGTAACCTGATCGGCCGGCAGATCGGCGATATGGGTGGGTTCACCTACATGGAGTACATCGTGCCGGGGCTGATCATGATGTCGGTGATCACCAACTCCTACGGCAACGTGGTTTCCAGCTTCTTCGGCAGCAAGTTCCAGCGCTCCATCGAAGAGCTGATGGTCTCGCCGGTCTCGCCCCACACCATCCTGATCGGCTACACCCTGGGCGGCGTACTGCGTGGCTTGATGGTCGGGGTGATCGTGACCTTGCTGTCGCTGTTCTTCACCCACCTGCAAGTGCATCACCTTGGGGTCACTTTGCTGGTGGTTGTGCTGACGGCGACGATCTTCTCGCTGCTCGGGTTCATCAACGCCGTGTTTGCACGCAACTTCGACGATATTTCGATTATCCCGACCTTCGTGCTGACGCCGCTGACCTACCTGGGCGGGGTGTTCTACTCCATCACCTTGCTGCCGCCGTTCTGGCAGACCGTGTCGTTGGCCAACCCGGTGCTGCACATGGTCAACGCCTTCCGTTACGGCATCCTGGGCGTGTCGGACATCAAGATCAGCGTGGCAATCACCTTCATGCTGATCGCCACCGTGGTGTTGTATATCGGCTGTGCGCGGTTGCTGGTAAGCGGGCGCGGGATGCGTACGTAAGGTCGAACGCTGTAAAAAGTGTGGGAGGGGGCTTGCCCCCTCCCACATTTGGTTTTGTATATGGGCTTTAGGCTTTCAGCGCCAAGTCGATCAATTCGTGCAACTCTTCAACCGGCAGCGGCGCGCTGGCAAATAGGCTGCGATACACCGTCGGCGCGGCAATCAGGTTGAGCAGCCTGTCCAAGGTAGGCAACTGGCCGGCAGTGCCTTGGTAGCGATCAAGGATAATCTGCAGCTGGCCCATCAGAATGTGGGTGCAGTAATCCCTGGGATGCCTGCACTGCACGTCGCGCATCATGTTGCGCCCCAGCTCCGAGCTCATTTCATCCAGGTATTGTTCGCCCCAGGCGCGCAGATCACCGCGCAGGCTGCCGGTGTCGGCGGGTTCAGTGTCCGGGCGCAGGCGTTCCAGGGCCACGTCGGCGAGCAGGGCGGACAGGTCGCCCCAACGTCGGTAAATGGTGGACGGCGTGACGCCTGCCCGTGCCGCAATCATCGGCACGGTGACGCTGGAGCGCTCATGGGCTTCCAGCAATTCACGTGCAGCGCTGTGCACTGATTCTTGGACCCGGGCACTGCGGCCCCCCGGGCGAAGGCCTTCTTTAATTGCCATGGGTAAAACCTTAACACAAAGAATTTGCTTTAAGCGCTCGTCAGTAGCACACTTCGCAAAAGCAAAATATTAGCTTTAGCGGAGCATGCCCATGTCCAGCCCTACTTCTCATCGTGCCAACCTGGCGTTCCTGGTGGTGACGGTGTTGACCTTCCTCGCTGCGTCCAGTGCGCCGACGCCGTTGTATCAGGTGTATCAAGACAACCTGCACTTCTCGGCGGCCATGTTGACGGTGATCTTCGGCGTGTATGCCGTGAGCCTGTTGGCGGCGTTGTTGACCGTGGGGTCGCTGTCGGATTACCTGGGGCGAAAACCGGTCATTTTCACTGCATTGATCCTGAATATGCTGGCGATGCTGCTGTTTATCAATGCTGACAGCACCGCCTACCTGATTGCCGCCCGCGCGCTGCAAGGCTTCGCCACCGGCATGGCGACGGCGGTGTTGAGTGCGACCTTGCTCGACACTGACCGTGTCCGTGGCCCAATGCTCAATAGCCTTGCGCCGCTTCTCGGCATGGCCAGTGGCGGTCTGGGCAGTGGCTTGTTGGTGGAGTTCGCACCACGGCCGACCCAATTGATTTATTTCACGATGCTCGGGTTGATGCTGCTGCAGGCATTGTATGTGTGGCGCTTGCCGGAAACCGTTAGCCGCATACCGGGCGCCTTGAAGTCGCTGGCGCCAACCTTGCACGTCCCGGAACAAGCGCGCCGCACCCTATGGCTGGTGATGCCATTAAATGTGGCGGTATGGGCGCTGGGTGGGTTCTTTTCATCCCTGGCGCCCTCTTTGGTGCGGGCTGCCACAGGCTCGACCTCACATCTGATTGGCGGTGGGTTGGTGGCGGTAGTGACGCTGAGTGGTGCTGTGATGATCTACAGTCTGCGCGATCGCCCGGCCGATAAAGTCATGCGCCTGTCAGCCGCATTGTTGGCCACCGGAGTGGCGTTGTTGCTGGTTGCGGTGCAGAGCGCGAGCCTGTGGTTGTTCTTTGTTGCCAGTGTGATCGCAGGTTTCGGTTTTGGCGGCGGGTTCATGGGCAGTGTGCGCAGTATCGTCGGCCTGGCGTTGCCCCATGAACGGGCAGGTTTGATGTCTGCGTTCTATGTGTTGAGCTACCTGGCGTTCTGCCTGCCGGCGCTGCTGGCGGGTAATCTGAGTCGGGTTTTTGGCTTGATCGCCACCACCGACGGCTACGGTGCCGTACTCATCGTATTGGCCCTCGGCGCGTTGGCCGGTTTGCTGGTGCAGGATGCCGTGCGGGCCAAGGCTGCGATGTAGCCAATTTCTGTTATATCTGTAAAGTAGATAACAGATAGAGATATTACCCGTTATATAGATATTCGATTAGGTTCTATGATGGCTTCAACCTCATACGAGGAAGAGGATTACCATCATGACCTGCCCGAATACCACTCGCTACAAACCCTTCAGTCACTTGGCCCGGCCTCGGGAAGTGATTCGCCAGTTCACGCCCAACTGGTTCGCCGCCACGATGGGCACCGGCGTGCTGGCATTGGCGTTGGCGCAATTGCCCGTCAGCCTGCCTGGCTTGCACGCCATCGCCGAAGGGCTGTGGATGTTTACCATTGGCCTGTTCATATTGTTCAGCGTGTTGTACGCCGCGCGCTGGGTGATGTTTTTCCACGAGGCGCGGCGGATCTTCGGCCACTCCACGGTTTCGATGTTCTTCGGCACCATTCCCATGGGCCTGGCGACCATCCTCAACGGCTTGTTGCTGTTTGGCCTGCCGCGTTGGGGGAGCGACGTCATCCCATTGGCTGAAGCACTGTGGTGGCTGGACGTGGCAATGGCCCTGGCTTGCGGTGTGCTGATTCCGTTCATGATGTTTACCCGGCAAGAACACAGCATCGACCAGATGACCGCCGTCTGGCTGTTGCCGGTGGTCGCGGCTGAGGTCGCCGCCGCCAGCGGTGGGTTGCTGGCGCCGCACCTGGCCGACGCCCACGGGCAACTGGTGATGCTGGTGACCAGCTACGTGCTGTGGGCGTTTTCGCTGCCGGTGGCGTTCAGCATCCTGACTATCCTGATGCTGCGCATGGCGTTGCATAAATTACCCCACGCCAACATGGCTGCATCGAGCTGGCTGGCCCTTGGCCCAATCGGCACCGGTGCCCTCGGCATGTTGCTGTTGGGCGGCGATGCACCCGCGATCTTTGCGGCCAACGGCTTGCCCGGTATTGGCGAGATGGCCAGCGGCCTCGGGTTGGTGGCGGGTATCACACTATGGGGTTTCGGCTTGTGGTGGATGCTGATCGCGGTGTTGATCACCCTGCGTTACCTGAGTGCGGGCATTCCGTTCAACCTCGGCTGGTGGGGCTTTACCTTCCCACTGGGTGTCTATGCCCTGGCCACACTGAAACTGGCGGGCGTGCTGCACCTGGGGTTCTTCAGCGTATTTGGCAGCGTGCTGGTGTTGGCCTTGGCGTTGATGTGGCTGATCGTAACCAAGCGCACCGTGCAGGGCGCCTATAAAGGCGAGCTTTTTGTTTCGCCATGCATTGCAGGACTAGGGAATAAGTAAGCGAGTTTAGGTAAAGTCGTGGCCTGTCTCTTTATAAAAGCCTTCGGCAATAAAACCTATCAGGCCACGCAGGAACACGGACGATGAGCCACCCCTCACAATTCACCTTGCTGCGCACACGGCGCTTCTTGCCGTTTTTCGTCACCCAGTTGTTGGGTGCCTTCAACGACAACATCTTCAAGCAATCGCTGATCCTCGCCATTCTCTACAAACTCACCATTGACGGTGACCGCTCCATTTGGGTCAACCTCTGTGCGCTGCTGTTTATCCTGCCGTTCTTTCTGTTCTCGGCGCTGGCCGGGCAGTTTGGCGAGAAATTCAACAAGGACGCGTTGATTCGCGCGATCAAGATCGGCGAGATCGTGATCATGGCCATAGGCGCCGCGGGCTTTCTGTTCAATCACCTGGAGCTGATGCTGCTGGCGCTGTTTGCCATGGGGACGCACTCGGCGCTGTTCGGCCCGGTGAAATACTCGATCATGCCCCAGGCCCTGCATGAAGATGAGTTGGTTGGCGGCAATGGTTTGGTGGAGATGGGCACGTTCCTGGCTATCCTGGCCGGCACCATCGGCGCCGGGATCATGATGTCGTCCACCCATTACGCGCCGGTCGTCTCGGTCGCGATCGTCGGCGTGGCGGTGTTGGGTTACCTGGCCAGCCGTAGCATTCCAAGGGCGGCGGCATCGACCCCAGGACTGCGGTTGAACTGGAATATCTTCAGCGAATCCTGGGCCACCCTGCGTCTGGGCCTGGGGCAGACGCCGGCGGTATCGCGCTCGATTGTGGGCAACTCGTGGTTCTGGTTTGTCGGCGCGATCTACCTGACACAGATCCCGGCCTACGCCAAGGAATGGTTGTACGGCGACGAAACCGTGGTGACGCTGATCCTTACCGTGTTCTCGGTGGGTATCGCACTGGGTTCGATGCTCTGCGAAAAACTCTCCGGGCGTAAGGTGGAAATCGGCCTGGTGCCGTTCGGTTCCTTTGGCCTGACGGTGTTTGGCCTGTTGCTCTGGTGGCACTCCGGTGGTTTCCCACAGAACGTCCAGGCCAACGACTGGCTGGCGGTGCTCGGTTACGGCCAGGCCTGGTGGGTATTGTTCGACATCCTCGGCCTGGGCGTGTTCGGTGGCTTCTATATCGTGCCGCTGTATGCGTTGATCCAGTCGCGTACCGCCGAGAACGAGCGGGCACGAGTAATCGCGGCAAACAACATTCTCAACGCGCTGTTCATGGTGGTTTCGGCCATCGTGTCGATCTTGTTGCTGAGCGTGGCCAAGCTGTCGATCCCCGAATTGTTCCTGGTGGTGTCACTGCTCAATATTGCGGTTAACACCTACATCTTCAGGATCGTCCCCGAGTTCACCATGCGTTTCATGATCTGGCTGCTCAGCCATTCCATGTACCGTGTGGAGCACCGCAACCTGGAAGCCATCCCGGATGAAGGTGCGGCGTTGCTGGTGTGCAACCACGTGTCGTTCGTCGATGCGCTGTTGATTGGCGGCGCGGTGCGTCGACCCATCCGCTTCGTGATGTACTACAAGATCTACCGTCTGCCGGTGCTGAATTTTATCTTCCGCACCGCCGGGGCGATTCCGATTGCGGGCCGCAATGAAGATATCCAGATCTACGAAATGGCCTTCACACGGATTGCGCAGTATCTGAAGGAAGGGGAGTTGGTGTGCATCTTCCCGGAAGGCAAGTTGACGGCTGATGGCGAGATGAACGAGTTCCGTGGCGGGCTGACACGAATTCTGCAAGAGACGCCTGTTCCGGTGGTGCCGATGGCGCTGCAGGGGTTGTGGGGGAGTTTTTTCAGCCGCGATCCGAACAAGGGCTTCTTTCATCGGATCTGGTCGCGGGTGGTGCTGGTGGCAGGTGAGCCAGTGGCCTTGGAGGCGGCGACGCCTGAGCAGTTGCACGCTGTCGTGGGTGGGTTGCGGGGGAGTGTCAGGTAGGTTTGTGTTGAATGGGGCCACCCCATCGCAGGCAAGCCAGCTCCCACACTTTTGATTGCATTCACAAATCAAAATGTGGGAGCTGGCTTGCCTGCGTGCGATTGCGGTAGTGGCCTAGGTGCTGATCTTGAGCCCGATGAGCCCGCAGATGATCAACGCCACACTGGCCAACCGAAACAATGCCATAGACTCGCCAAACAGGACAATCCCGGCAATCACGGTTCCCACTGCGCCCACTCCAGTCCAGATCGCATAGGCGGTACCCAGCGGCAACTCCTTCATGGCCAGCCCCAGCAGTCCGAGGCTGACAGCCATGGCTGCAATCGTCAGCGCGGTGGGCAGCGGCTTGCTGAAACCATCGGTGTATTTCAGGCCAACGGCCCAGCCGACTTCGAACAAACCCGCAAAAAACAAAATGATCCAGGACATGATGACTTCCCATCGATAGGTGGGGTCGTCCCCTGATTGAGCGCTTGAAAGCGTCGCGAGGTCGTCCCCGCGAAGCTCGGTAGAGTGCCGAAAAGGGATCGGGCAATCAAGTTTACGGCGTGGTCTCCAAGGCGCGGCGGTCGGCTTTTTCGCTCATGCGACGGAAGTAAGTCGACAGCAGCGCCCCGGAAATATTGTGCCAGACGCTGAACAACGCGCTCGGCACCGCCGCCAATGGCGAAAAATGTGCACTCGCCAATGCGGCGCCCAGCCCGGAGTTTTGCATGCCGACTTCCAGCGCCAGCGATTTGCGCTGTGCTAATGGCAATTTAAACAAGCGGCCGGTGAAGTAGCCCAGCAAGTAGCCGAAGCTGTTGTGCAGCATCACCACAGCCATGATCAGCAAACCTGACTCGGCAATTTTCGCCTGGCTCGCTGCAACCACTGCCGCGACGATGATCACGATGCTGACCACCGACACCAGCGGCAGCACCTCCACCGCATGGCGGACCCGTTCACCCAGTACGCGTTGCGCCACCACGCCGAGCACGATCGGCAACAACACCACTTGCAGGATCGACCAGAACAACTCCATGAACGACACCGGTAACCAGGCCGATGCCAGCAACCAGATCAATGCGGGCGTGAGCAGCGGGGCGAGGAGGGTGGTGACGGCGGCGATGGCCACCGACAACGCCAGGTCGCCCCGGGCCAGCCAGGTCATCACATTGGACGACGTGCCGCTTGGGCAGCAGCCGACCAGGATAACGCCGACGGCAATCTCCGGCGGCAGGTGGAACGCCTGGCACAGCAACCACGCCACGCCCGGCATGATCACGAAGTGCGCGACCACGCCCAGAGCCACGCGCCAGGGATGGCGGGCGACCTCGGCGAAGTCTTCAAGTTTGAGGGTCAGCCCCATGCCGAACATCACCAGGCCCAGCAATGGGACGATGGCGCTTTTCAGGCCGATGAACCAGCTGGGTTCCAGGAAGGCGAGCACGGCGAATATCAACACCCAATAGGCGAAGGTATTGCCGACAAAACGGCTCAGGGCGGCGAGTGCGCGCATGGGGTGTCCTTGTTATTAGGTTCTGGAAATGCAAATGCGATCAAATGTGGGAGCGGGCTTGCTCGCGAATGCAGTAGATCAGCCAGCTGATACGTAGCTGACTCACCGCATTCGCGAGCAAGCCCGCTCCCACATTTTGATCTTCACAGGGCTTAGATGCCTTGTGGAGTCTCCTCGCCGCCCAGCGCTTCAATCAACGCCGGCAGGAAGTCGCCGAATGTCAGCATCATCAGGGTAAAGCTGGCATCCAGTTGGCCCAGGGCCTCGTCGCCGCCGTCCTGTTCCGCCTGGTCTTGCAGCAAGTCTTCGAACTTCAGGCGCTTGACGGTCATCTTGTCGTCGAGCATGAAGGACAGCTTGTCCTGCCAAGCCAAGGCCAATTGGGTCACGACTTTGCCGGTGGTCAGGTGCAGCTGGATTTCTTCGCTGGTCAGGTCCTGGCGCTTGCAGCGCACAATGCCGCCGTCTTCGTGGGTGTCGCGCAGTTCGCATTCGTCGAGGACAAAGAAGTCATCGGCCGGTTTCTGGGTGGTGACCCAGTCGGTCATGATTGCGGTTGGCGCGGTTTTAACGGTGAGCGGGCGGACCGGCAGGGTGCCGATTACTTCGCGTAGGGTCGACAGCAAGTCTTCGGCGCGTTTCGGGCTGGCCGAGTTCACCAGGATCAGGCCCTGTTTCGGCGCGATGGCGGCAAAGGTCGACGAGCGACGGATAAAGGCGCGTGGCAGGAAGGCCTGGATGATTTCATCCTTGATCTGGTCGCGTTCCTTCTTATAGACCTTGCGCATTTGCTCGGCCTCGATCTCTTCGACTTTCTCTTTGAGCGCGTCACGCACCACGCTACCCGGCAGGATGCGTTCTTCCTTGCGCGCGGCGATCAGCAGGAAGTCACCGCTGATGTGAACCAGGGGAGCGCCTTCACCTTTACCAAAAGGTGCGACGAAACCGTAAGTGGTCAACTCCTGGCTGGCACATGGGCGCGCCAGCTTGGTGGCCATGGCCGCTTCCAACGCCTCGGCATCAACAGGCAGATCTTGGGTCAGGCGATAGATAAGCAGGTTCTTGAACCACATGGGGTGAGTCTCTCCTTTATACAAAGGAGGGCATTATTCTCTTGATAGCGTCCCAGGCCAACCCTGCCTAAGCCATTGGAAGGGCTCAAAAAAAAGATTTAAGAAAGTGCTTGCCAGACCTTGGGTCGCTCCGTAGAATGCGCGCCACACCGAAACGAAGGGTGATTAGCTCAGCTGGGAGAGCATCTGCCTTACAAGCAGAGGGTCGGCGGTTCGATCCCGTCATCACCCACCATTCGCTTCAAGTGTTACGCGCAGCGGTAGTTCAGTC